>NZ_JBHUSE010000017.1:93765-109616 GCF_042674585.1 Arthrobacter sp. NPDC057013 | reverse complement strand
GTCAAAAACGGCATCCCCTGGTTCATACCCCCACCCCACATCGACCCACGCCAACAACCCCGACAAAACCACCACCACAAAACATGAACCCGCCCGCAAAGACAGGCCGGGCCGGCAGAACACAGAAGAAACGCCGCGTCGGCGGGAAGAGCGCGACTTCACGGCAAATGTGGAAGGCCCTGCATCCCCAAGGGAGTTACAGCAGCTGCCCGATCACCACTGTGGCGTCCAATTCGGCCGACGTGGCAATCCGCGGCCTTAGGCCCCCACGGACCATGGCGGCTGCAGTATGAGGAGCCTGCAGCCGGCTCGTTTCGATGAGCAGGTGCCCTTCCGGGCTGAGCCAGGTTGCGGCTTCCGCGATCACCCGGCGCTGGATGTCGAGGCCGTCGGGTCCTCCGTCCAGCGACACCCGCGGCTCGTGAACGCGGGCTTCGTGCGGCATGCTGCTGATTGACGCCGTCGGCACGTAGGGCGCATTGACCGCGAGGATGTCCATGGCACCCCGAAGGCGAGCAGGCAGGGCCGAGTAGAGGTCGCCCTCATGGACTTCACCGCCCACTGGCAGGATGTTGAGCCGGGCACACCGCACAGCGGCGGGATCGACGTCGGAGGCGTGCACCTCCACGCCGGGCACCCGCACCGCCAGCGCGGTGCCCACTGCGCCGGAGCCGCAGCACATGTCAACAACAACCGGCGGGATCGATGGCAAGGTAGGCGGCGGGGTACCAGAAGGCCTGACGGGCTCAGCGGGCCCTGCCCCCGGGGCCCCAAGGAGCGTGGCAGCCTCCCGGACCAGGAGTTCTGTGCGGCGGCGCGGCACAAAGACGCAGGGCCCGACCCGGATCCGCAAGCCACAAAACTCGGCCCAGCCCAGAATATGCTCGAGCGGAAACCCGTCGACTCGCCGCTGCACGGCATGCATCAGTTCATCGGGGGCAAGGTCTGCGGACAGAAGGAGGTCGGCTTCGTCCTCGGCAAAGACACAGCCGGCCGCGCGCAGCCGGCTGATGACGGTGGACCGGGAAAGCGGTGATTCAACGGGCATGGATGCGTCCTTCGGGTGAATGATGGGCGCTCCGTGCATACGTCCGACTAGCCTTGGCGGTCCGTAGGGCGGCGGGCAGGGAGAACCCAAGCTGGCGTTGCGTGAATTGTTCCCACCTCCCGGGTAGTACTAATCCGGCACATCTAAACGTGTCCGGCACTCAAAATAGGCTCTGCAAAAATCCATATTATCCGACGCGGAATTCGGCAATTATTGGCAGGATGGAACGATGACCCACAGCGCAAACCACACGCTCATCTGGACCGGCTCCTACACCGCGGACAGCGGGGGCCACGGAGCGGGGATCGGGGCCGTTTCGGTCATCGCTGATGGGACGCTCACTTGGCGCGGGACGGCGGCCAAGGCGGATTCGCCGTCGTTCGTTGCGGTGCATCCGCGACTGCCGATGGTTTACGCAGTCGGTGAGAACGCCAAAACCGTCCAGGCATACCGGCGGCGGGGAGAATTCGGCCTCGAGGCCGTCGGCGAGCCCTGGACGGCCGGCGAAGCTGCCTGCCACGTCACCGTCGATCCGCAGGGCAAGTTCCTGATCGTCGCCTGCTGGGGCGACGGCCAAGTTCTGCTCTACGAACTGACGGACGACGGCGGAATCGCCCGCCGCCTTCCGGCGGCACCATCCAGCGACCCACACCGGGACGACCGCCCCAGCCGCGCCCACGCCAGCCTGGTACTCGCCGACGGCCGGATCATGACCACCGACCTCGGCCACGACCTCCTCCGCGTGTGGAACTACGTCCACAGAACGGGTCTGGTGCTGGACCATGAGGTAGTGCTGCCGAAGGACAGCGGCCCGCGCCACCTTGTGCAGCATTCCGACGGAACGGTGTTTGTGGTCTCCGAGTATTCGATCGAGGTCTTCGCAGCCCGGGCCGCCTCGGCGGTGGGGAAGTTCGAACTGGTCGGCCAGGTCCCCGCGACGTCGGACGGCGCCCAGGACGGCGACTCGGCGGCCGAAATTGCCTTGTCGGCGGACGGACGATTCGCCTATGTAGGCGTGCGGGGCTCCAACCGCATCAGCGTGCTGGAGGTGACCTCATCAGCGGAGGGCAGCCTGATTCGCCCGATCCACGACTTCGCCAGCGCCGGCGACTGGCCCCGTCACCACCTGGTCCGCGGCGAATGGCTTCACGTTGCCCACGAGCGCTCCCATGACATCACAACCTTCCGCCTTGATGACCGGACCGGCCTTCCAGAGGGCCCGCTTCAGCGTCTCGTTGCGGGTTCCCCCACGGCCCTGATTGTGGCAAGCTAAACCGCAATCGACAAAGCCAATACAGGATTAGTCATTCCCAATACGGCCTCATCATAGGAGCCGGTGTTGGCGATCAGGCTTGCCTTGGACGAGTCGGCGTCCTAACGGATTCCGGGCTTCCCCACCGGACAAGCAACCTTGCTTTTGCGGAAGGTCCAACATGCTCACCGTCCCTCGCCTGAATTTCCCGCGCAGTACCGGCGGCCCCGTCAAACCCACCCGCGCCACCCTGGCGGCAGCAGGTGCGCTCGTTTTGCTGGCCGCGTCGGCCCTGCCTGCCCAAGCGGGCACGCCAACCCTGGCACCCACCCAGGCTGCAGTTGCCAACAAAAACCCGGGCCCGCCATCGGGCACCAAACCGGACGCCAAGCCAGGAAAAGGTGTCCATTCCCTCCGCACTCCCGTCACGGGCGAGAACTTCTACTTCGTCATGGCGGACAGATTCAGCAACGGCGATGCCGGCAATGACCAAGGCGGCCTCGGCCCGGATCCGATGGTCTCCGGCTTCGACCCCACGCGCAAGGGGTTCTACAACGGAGGGGACCTGAACGGCCTGCTGGACAACATCGACTACATCCAGGGCCTCGGAACCACGGCGATCTGGCTGACGCCCAGCTTCAAGAACAAGGCGGTCCAGCCCGAAGACAACTCCGCCGGCTACCACGGCTACTGGGTCACCGACTTCACCCAGATCGATCCGCACCTCGGTGCCAACGCCGAACTGAAAGCACTCATCGACGAGGCGCACTCCCGCGGCATGAAGGTGTACTTCGACATCATTACCAACCACACCGCGGACGTCATCGGCTACAAGGAGGGTGCCCGCACCGGCTACGTCTCCAAGGACAAGGAGCCGTACCGCGACGCGTCCGGCGAGGCCTTCGACGACCGGGACTTCGCAGGCCGGGCGGACTTCCCCAAGCTCGACGCCGAAAGCTCCTTCCCGTACACACCGGTGCTGGATCCGGCGGAACAGAACCTCAAGGTTCCGGCCTGGCTCAACGACCCGACGCTCTATCACAACCGCGGCGACACGACTTTTACCGGCGAGAACTCCTCCTACGGCGACTTCTTCGGACTGGACGACCTGTTCACCGAGAACCCCGCCGTCGTGGCCGGCATGACGGACATCTACGAGACGTGGATCCGGGACTTTGGCGTGGACGGGTTCCGGATCGACACCATGAAGCACGTCAACGACGAATTCTGGGAGCAGTTCGGGCCCGAGGTCCTCGCCTACGCCAGGCAGCACGGCAAGGGCGAGTTCTTCATGTTCGGCGAGGTCTTCGACACCTCCAAGAGCTTTACCTCGCAGTTCACCACCCGCGACAGGATGCAGGCAGTGCTCGACTTTCCGTTCCAGGACGCGGCGCGCAGCTTCGCCTCCAAAAGCCAGGACGCGAAAGAGCTGGAAACCTTCTTCGCCGCCGACGACTGGTACACCGACGCGGACTCCAACGTCTACCAGCTGCCCACCTTCCTGGGGAACCACGATATGGGCCGGATCGGCAGCTTCATCAGCACCGACAACCCGGACGCGGACGACGCCGAACGCGTGGCACGTGACGAACTGGCCCACGAGCTCATGTACTTTTCCCGGGGGAATCCCGTGGTCTACTACGGCGACGAGCAGGGCTTCACCGGCCCCGGCGGAGACCAGGACGCCCGCCAGACGCTGTTCGCCAGCAAAGTGCCCGACTACCTCGACGATGACCTCCTCGGCACGGATTCCACCCACGCCATGGACAACTTCAACACCGGGCATCCCCTCTACGCCAAGATCCGCGAACTCGCGCAGCTGGCCAAGGACCACCCCGCCCTGCGCGACGGCGCCCACCAGAACCGCTACGCGTCGGACGGACCGGGCATCTATGCTTTCTCGCGCACCGATGCCAAGGACCAGCGCGAGTACGTCGTGGCGCTGAACAACAGCGGGAAGCCGCAGACCGCAGCTGTCCCTGTGTACATCGCCGAGCGCAGCTCTACAGCCTCGTCTATGGCGACGCAGCCAACACCTCCAAGACCTCGGCCGACGGCAAGCTGACCGTCACGGTGCCGCCGCTGTCCACCGTCGTCTACCAGTCATCCGGCCGGATTCCGCGCGAGAAGGCTGCGCCCGCCGTCGCGCTGCAGCCCCCCGTTTCCGCTGCGGCCACCGCAACGTCTGCCGGGGACAACGGCCGGATTCAGGTGACGGCCGACGTCGACGGCAGCTCGTTCTACGAGGTCACCTTTGAGGCCAGGACGCCGGGCGGCAAATGGGAGCGGGTGGGCACCGACGACACCGCGCCCTACCGGGTCTTCCACGATGTCTCAGGACTGAACCCCGGCACTGCCGTGGAGTACCGGGCAGTGGTCCTGAACAACGCCGGCCGCACGTCGGTTAGCGGTTCCCGGTCCGCTGAGGTGCCCGACCCGGTGCTGACCATCCAGCAGCCGGCCGAGGGCAGCACCGTCCAGGGCAGCGTGGACGTGGTGGCCACCGCGGACCCGGAAAAAGCAAGCCACGTGGTGCACTTCGAGCGGAGCATCGCGGGCGGGCCATGGACAGCCATCGGTTCAAAAGATGTCTCGTCCCCGGCGTACACGGTGGCGGACGGCCTGGACGCGCTGGGCCTCGCCGACGGGACCGAGGTACGGTACCGGGCAAAGCTCGAGGGAACGGGCGGGGTGAGCAACATCCGGACGGTGGTGGTGGGCGCCGCGCCCCAGCCCGACTCGGTCACCGTTGCTGGCAGCCTGAACAGCGAGATGGGCTGCCCGGATGATTGGCAGCCGGCATGTGAGGCGGCGTTCATGACCTTTGATCCGGCGGACAGGATGTGGAAACTAACGGCAGACCTTCCGGCCGGGCAGTACGAATTCAAGGCGGCCATCAACGGCTCCTGGGATGAGAACTACGGCCAGGATGGCGACCCGAACGGTTCCAACATCGTGCTGGACCACGACGGCGGCCCGGTCACCTTCCGGTACAGCCACACCACGCATGTGATCACAGCGGGCTAAGCCCGCATGGCGGCCTCGACTGCGGCGAGCAGGGAGTTGAACCTGTCGTCGCCTTCCAGGCTGTCGATCAGCACGGAGTCCCCGTCGGAGTTCGCCAGGGGCACCTGCCAGTTGGGGTACTGGGCGGACGTGGTGCCGGGCTGGTTCTGCACCCGGCGCTCACCGACCGCATCCACGAGCGCCACCCCGAGGAGTACTGACGGGGTCTGCGCGAGCAGCCGGTGCAGCGCCTCGATCCGTTCCTGCTCGGAGCCGGCATCACTGGAGGACAGGAGGCCGCGCTGCCGGAGCAGGTCCATCATTTTCTCCAGCTTGGCGTTGTGCTCCAGGCGTTCCTCCTCCGCAGAACGCTCCAGCAGCCCGAGCGCGTTCCGCAGCGTCACGTGGTCGCCGGCGAGGTAGCCCGCCGTGGGAGGCAGGTCGTGCGTGTTCACGCTGGAGAGCGCCTGCAGCCGGTACTTTTCGGGCGGCAGCGGGGAGTCGCCATCGTTCTCAAACCACAGGATCGAGGTGCCCAGGATGCCGCGTGCGGCAAGGTAATCCCTGACCCACGGCTCGAAAGTGCCCAGGTCCTCGCCGATCACCACGGCCCCAGCCCGGTGGGCCTCCAGGGCAAGGATGCCGATCATGGCGTCGTGGTCAAACCGGACGTAGGCGCCGTCCGCCGGCGAGTTCCCTTCGGGCACCCACCAGAGCCGGAAGAAGCCGAGGATGTGGTCCACCCGGATGCCGCCGGAATGCCGCAGTACAGTCGCGAGCATTTCCCGGAACGGCTTGTAGCCGGCCTCGGCCAGACGGGTGGGGTGCCACGGCGGCTGGTGCCAATCCTGGCCCAGCTGGTTGTACATGTCCGGCGGCGCGCCGACGCTGACGCCGGGGGCCAGGACGCCGCGCAGGGTCCAGGCATCGGAGCTCTGCAGGTCCACGCCGACGGCAAGGTCGTTCACCACGCCCAGGCGCATGCCGGCGTTCCGGGCGGCCTGCTGAGCCGATTCGAGTTGCTCATCGCAGAGCCACTGCAGCCAGCGGTAGAACTCAATCCGTTCCGCCAGTTCGCCCCTGAGCTTCTCCGCCAAAGGCGAGTTGAGCGCAGCCGCGGGGTCGCTCCAAAACGGGTCGTCGGCGTCGAGGTCCTCACGGATGGCGCACCAGAGGGCAAAGTCATCCAGTCCGGCGCCGGCCTTGCGGCAGTAGTCCTCAAACGCGAGCTGACGCGACGGCGAACGCCGGACGCCAGCGATCAGCTCCAGCGCCGCCAGCTTGGCGGAGTAGACCTTGTCCCGGTTAAGGCGTGTGGCGTCCTTGTTCAGCTTGCGCGCCTGCTTCATGAGGCTGTGGACGAGCGACTGCTTTTTGGGCTTCAGGTACGCCAGTTCCGGAATGGACTCGATCCGCAGGTACAGGGGATTGAAGAACCGGCGGGTCGACGGCGAATACGGCGAGGGTTCCAGGGGCGGCACGGGGTCGGCGGCGTGCAGGGGATTCACCAGCACATAGTCGGCCCCGCGTGCACCGGCCACAGCTGTGAGCTCGGCGAGGTCGGCAAAGTCGCCCACACCCCAGGACCGCTTGGAACGGACGGAGTACAGCTGCGTCGCCAGCCCCCAGCCGCGGCGCTGCTCAAGGTCAGCTGCCGTGGACAGCCGCGCGGGAGTCACCACCAGCGTGGCCTCCGCAACCAGCCCCGCCGCCTCAGCACGCAGGGTGTGCCACCCCAGGCCGGTGTTCTGCGGCACGGCGAACGTTGCCCGGCCGGTCAGAACGCCGTCCACCTCCCGGGGTTCCACCCAGACGTCCTCCTGAACGGCTTCCAGCTCGCGCCCGTCCTCCGTGACGGCCCACATCCGGACCGGCGAACCATGCCGGACATGGACGGTCACCTGCCCCGGCGTACCGTCCTGAATTACGA
This sequence comes from Arthrobacter sp. NPDC057013, assembly GCF_042674585.1. Classification (NCBI taxonomy): domain Bacteria; kingdom Bacillati; phylum Actinomycetota; class Actinomycetes; order Micrococcales; family Micrococcaceae; genus Arthrobacter; species Arthrobacter sp. NPDC057013. The sequence continues at coordinate 102,380 of NZ_JBHUSE010000017.1, read as the reverse complement.
CGGCGGGCGGCAGCATCCGGCGCCAGGGCGCCAGTTCCGCCTCGGCCAGTTCGTGCTCGATGAGCTGGTCGGTCTGGGCGTTGACCCCCAGTGCGGCCAGGACCCGGATCAGGGTATCGGCCGCAACCTCGTGCGGCTGCCCGTCCCAGCCCTGATACGACGTGCCAACGCCATACGCTTCCGCCAGCCAGCGCAGCATCTCCGGATTGACGGCGGCAGTGGCTACCGGTTTTCCGTTGCTCGCTGATGTTTTGGGGGAAGAGGATTCCTGTGAAGGTGTTGCAGGGGAAGAGACCTCGTGGGAAGTCGCGTGCTGCTGGCTGGGAACCTTCATATGTCCGCCTCGTCTGCTGTAATCGGCCCGAAACTAACGCTGCTGCCCGTCACGGCCGGCCGTTTTCAGCGCCCCCGCAACTGCTGGTTCCGATTATTGCAGGCTGCACCGGCGGCCGGGCCTCAAGCAGCCCCGCAGGCCTTCTGAAGCTCCCGCACAGAATCGCCGGGAACCTGGTCGCCGGCCTGGGCGATCGCCTTCAGGGGTCCGGTGATTTCGGCGGGCACGCCGGCCGTTTCCGCCGCGGCGACGAGGCCCGCGAGAGCTGCCTTGTCCGAGGCGCTGACCAGACCGTCCTCGACGATGGTGCAGATCTGGCCCTTCACCTGTTCGGCCGCCGCGTTGGCGGCCTGCGACACCGCCGAGCTCGCCGCGTTCCGGGCTGCTTCCCCGGCCTGGGCGCACCCCGTCAGCAGGACAAGGGCGGGAAGCACGGACAGAACGAGGAGGCTGCGTTTCATGGTTCCACCCTAACAACGGCGCTCCGGGAGAACTCCGCCAACAGAAGTCTGACAACGGTGTCCCGCCCGCGAAGGCAGGCCGATTTGCCGCCGGCCGATGCGTTGACTTGTCCTGTGGACATCACCTAGCGTTCCAGTCACTGACAACGTTGTCTACCCATGTGAACTGGGGAAAGGCACGCGCGATGAAGGGCGACAGCAGCACAATGCATCAGAGAAAATTCGGCAGACTACAGCTGTGTACCGCACTGACAGTGGCCGGTCTCAGCCTGGCCGCGGTACTGGCCGGAGCAGGTACCGCAACGGCGGCGGACCCTACCGGCAACGAGCAGTTCCGGCCGGCCTACCATTTCACGCCGCAGCAGAACTGGATGAATGATCCCAACGGGATGGTCTTCTACAAGGGCGTCTACCACCTCTATTTCCAGCACAATCCGTCCGGCAACCAGTGGGGCAACATGTCCTGGGGACACGCCACGTCAACGGACCTGGTTCACTGGAAGGAGCAACCTCTGGCGATCGCCACCGATGACCAGCAGGACATCTTCTCCGGCAGCGTCGTGGTGGACAAGAACAACACCTCAGGCCTGGGCACGGCCGAGAACCCGCCCATGGTGGCGGTCTTCACCAGCGCCTACAAGGACGCCTCGCCGTACAAGGGGCTGCAGGCCCAGTCCCTTGCCTACAGCGTGGACGAGGGCAGGACCTGGACCAAGTACAGCGGCAACCCGGTGCTCAACCGCAACTCGGCGAACTTCCGCGACCCGAAGGTGTTTTGGTACCACTCCCCCGGCGGAGGCGGCTACTGGGTGATGGTCGCCGTCGAGGCCACCGAGCACAAGGTGGTGCTGTACAAGTCCGGCAACCTCAAGGACTGGACGGAGCTGAGCGAGTTCGGCCCGGCGAACGCCACGGGCGGCCTCTGGGAATGCCCCGACCTGTTCCCGCTTGCCGTCGACGGCGACCCCGCGAACGTCAAGTGGGTGATGGTGGTCAACATTAACCCGGGAGGCGTGGCCGGAGGCTCGGCAGGGCAGTACTTCGTGGGCAATTTCGACGGCACCACCTTCACGTCGGAAACCACCAAGCCCAGCGACGGGCTCCCGGCAGGCACTCCGCTGGCCGGCTTCAACGACGGCAGCTACAACGGCTGGACCGTGAACAACGAGCCCGGCAACCCGAAGGACGGCCCGTTCGGCGCGGCACCCGCGGCCGGGACCCTCGCCGGGCAGAACGGCGTCACCGGCTTTGCCGGCGCCGGCCTGATCAATTCATTCAACGACGGCGACTGGCCGCTGGGCTCAATGAACTCGCCGCAGTTCACCGTGGACAGTGATTACCTCAACTTCCTGGTGGGCGGCGGACAGCATCCCCGGGTTTCGGACAAGCTGGACAACACCCCTCCGCCCGGGGACCTGCTGTTCAACGGCTTTGAGGTCCCGGACGGTTCCACCCTGGCCGACGCCGGGTGGACAGGAACCGGGGATCTGGCACCGGTGTTCCAACCGTCCACCTCCGGCGGCGACTTCTATATCGGCGGCAAGCGGATCAACACGTTCGAGACGGGAGGCGCACCCGGCGACGAGCGGCAGGGAACCCTGACGTCGCCGTCGTTCACGGTGAACCGGAACTTCATGAGCATGCTGGTGGGCGGCGGCCACCGCACGGCAGGCTCCGGGCAGACGCTGGAAGCCCAGTTGCTGGTGAATGGCATCGTGGTGCGCAGCCTCGCGGGTGATGACGCGGGCGCCCTGAACTGGAAGGGCTGGGACGTGTCCGAGTTCGCCGGGCAGCAGGCACAGCTCCGGATCGTGGACCAGGCCACCGGCGGCTGGGGACACCTCACCCTGGACCACGTCATGCTGACCGACCAGGCCGCCGTGCCGCGTTCCGATGAAACCACCGTCAACCTCGTAGTGGACGGCAAGGTGGTCAGGACGGCGACCGGAGCGAACAGCGAGGTCCTGGACTGGGCGTCGTGGAACGTATCCGAGTTCAGGGGGCGCCAGGCGAGCATCCGGGTGGTGGACAACAACCGCTTTGGCTGGGGCCACATCCTGGCTGACGAGTTCACCGCTTCACCGCGGCCGGCCAGGCCGCGGATCCAGACCTATGACTGGCTGGACTACGGCCGGGACTACTACGCCTCCGTGTCCTTCAACAACATGCCGCAGAACAAACGCATCATGCTGGGCTGGATGAACAACTGGGACTACGCCAACAGCATTCCCACCACGCCCTGGCGCAGCGCCATGTCCCTGCCCCGTGAGGTGGCCCTGACGCAGACGGCCAGCGGTCCGCGGCTGACGCAGAAGGCCGTCCAGCAGGTGGATGGCCTCGGCACAAAGGAAGGCTACGCCGAAAAGCGGGCCCGGAACATTCCGGCCGGCACGCACCCGCTGCCGGCCGCAGCCGCGGGCGACGTGCAGCGGATCGATGTGACTTTCTCCCCCGGATCAGCGTCCAAGGCGGGGATCACCGTGCTGGGCAATGGCGGCAAGTCGACGGTCATCGGCTACGACAAGGCAGCCGGGGAACTGTACGTGGACCGGAGCAACTCCGGCATGACGGACTTTCATCCGCTCTTCGTCTCGGTTGACTCCGCCCCCGTGTCTGTGGACGCCAGCGGCAACGTGACGCTGCGGATCTATGTGGACCGGTCCTCGGTGGAGGTGTTCGCCCAGAACGGCCTGCGGACCATCACGGACCAGGTCTTCCCTGAACAGGGCGCCAACCAGGTGGCACTCTTCGCCGACGGGGGAACTGCCCGGCTGAAGTCACTGACCGTCACGCCACTCAGCCAATCCATGTTCCAGGCAGCTCAAATGCCCACCAAGAACAGGAAGTAAGGGCCGGCGCCGGAGAAGGCCGGCGCACGGAAGGGCCGGCACAGGGAAGGTCGGCACACGGAAGGGCCGGTGTCCGCAGAACGTGCGGACACCGGCCTTCCTTGTGCTGGTGCGGCCCTCTTCGCGTTGCGCGGGGTGGCGAGCCGGCCGGACCTACTAGCGGACCGGCTGCAGCCAGGTCAGAACCGAACCGTCCTCCTCAATATGGTCCGCGAGCTCCCCATTGAACCGGGCGCCATAGTCCGCCGAGATGTGCTCCTGGAAGGCTGCCTCGTCCTGGTAGAGCTCGAACACGAAGTACTCCCGGGGGTTGCTTTCCCGGGTGTACGGCAGGAACAGCTGATTGCCGGGCTCATTGCGCACCTGCTCGGTGAGTTCGCGCATCATTTCGGCCACCCGGGCTTCGCTGCCGGGCTTGACGGTGAATTCGGCGTAGAGCGTCTTGGTCATGTTTCTCCTGTCGGGGTGGGTTTTGAGGGTTTGGTGGTTTGGTTGATTCCGGCGGGCTGTTCAGCCTGGCGGGCGGAGCTCGCCGGACCCGCGGATGATGAGCTCTGAGGGGACGACGTAGGTCTGCGCCGGGCTGTGGTCGCCGTCGATCCGGGCCAGCAGGCGTTCGGCGGCGAGTTTTCCGATCCGGTCTGGATGCTGGGCAATCACGGTCACGCCAGGCTCCATCATGTCGGCCAGGGTGAAGTCGTCGAAGCCGACAAGGGCAACGCGCTTGCTGGCGCCAAGCTCCTTCAGCGCCCGCATTACGCCGAACGTGACGAGGTTCTGGCTGGAGAAGATGGCCGTGGGCGGGTCCTCCGATGTCAGCAGCTGAAGGGCGGCCTGCCTCGCCGAATCCTCGTCGTGGAGGCCTTCGAGCACCGGAACCGAGGAGGTCGCGATGGCCGCCCTGCCGACTTCTTCGATGAAGCCGCGCCGGCGTTCGCGGGCGGTCTGGATATCTGTGCGGTCACCCAGATAGGCGAGCTTCGTGTGGCCCTGTGCTATCAGGTGGCTGGCGGCCATGGCAGATCCGACCGCGTTGTCCGTCACCACTGCGTCTGCTTCGATGCCCACGGGTTCACGGTCGATGAAGACCATGGGCAGGTCGCGTGAGTGCTCCGGGATGACGTAGGACTGGCTTTTTGCAATCGGCGTCAGGACAAGGCCGTCCACGCGCCTGCCCAGGAAGGCGGCAACCAGGGCCCTCTCCCTCTCGGGGTCGTCATCGAGGCTTGCGGCGAAGACCGCAATGCCCCGGGCGGCCAGTGAATCTTCCAGGGCGCGGTGGATTTCACCGCTGAAGGGATTGGACACGCTCGGCAGCAGGAGGCCGATGGAAAGGGTCCGGCGGCCCGCCCGGCGCAGGCTTCCCGCTGCCATGTCCAACTGGTAGTTGAGCTGCTGGGAAGCGCCAAGTACGCGCTGGCGGGTCGCCTCTGAGACACCCGGCTCATCGTTCATCACCCGGGAGACGGTTTTGATGCCGACGCCCGCCAGTGCCGCGACGTGGCGCATCGTGGGCCGGCTCTTTGTCGTATCAGGCTGGTAACGATTAGACATCGTTGTCATTAATTGGTCCTTCATCATCCGATTTCTCTTGACTGTACCCTGTGACCTTGATTACATGATGCATGACATCGTTGTCAGGCACCAGAAGTGCCATGAAACCAGGAGATTCAATGTTGAGTTCCAAAGCCCCGCGGACAGCCACCCACCGCCTGCTTGCCATCGGTGCAGTACTGACCCTCGGCACGCTCAGCCTCACCGCTTGCGGCGGGAGTTCGCCAACCACCTCGTCAGCCGGAAGCTCTTCGGCCGAGAAGGTCGGCGTGTCCCTGATCGTCAAGACCACCTCGAACCCGTTCTTCGTTTCCATGCAGGACGGCGCCAAGAAGGCCGCCGAAACCGACGGCGTGGACCTCAAGCTCGCAGCGGGCAAGGCCGACGGCGACGAAGAGACGCAGATCCAGGCAATCGAAAACGCAATCTCCAAGGGCGACAAGGGCATCCTCATCACGCCCAACGGCCCTTCGGTCGTCGATGCGCTGAAGAAGGCCAAAGATGCCGGCCTGTTCGTCATCGCCCTGGACACCCCGCCGGACCCGGCCGACGCCGCCGACATCACCTTCGCCACCGACAACTTCGCCGCCGGTGAACTGATCGGCAAGTGGACCGCCGCGCAGCTCGGCGGCAAGAAGGCCACGATCGCGCTGCTGGACCTGTTCGACGACAAGGTCGTCTCGGTGGACTACAACCGGGACCAGGGCTTCCTCACCGGCCTCGGCATCGACACCGCGGACAAGAAGAAGAACGGTGACGAGGCCAAGACCGGCAAATACACCGGCGGCAAGGGCGGTGACTACGAGATCGTGGGCAGCCAGGCAAGCCAGGGCGCCGAAGACGGCGGCCGGACCGCCATGGAAACCCTCCTCGCCAAGAACCCGAACGTCAATGTGGTCTACACCATCAACGAGCCAGCTGCGGCCGGCGCCTTCGAGGCGCTGAAGTCAGCCGGCAAGGAAAAGGACGTGCTGGTGGTCTCGGTGGACGGCGGCTGCTCGGGCGTCAACAACGTCAAGGCCGGCGTGATCGGCGCTACTGCCCAGCAGTACCCGGTGAAGATGGCGGAACTGGGCGTCAAGGCCATCGTTGAGCTGGCCAAGACCGGCAAGAAGCCGGCCAACTCACCAGGCCTGGACTTCTACAACACCGGTGTTGAGCTCGTCACGGACAAGGCCGTTGACGGCGTCAAGAGCATCACCACGTCAGAGGCCTCCAAGATCTGCTGGGGCAAGTAACCAGCATGGACCCAGCACCGCGGGAGGGTGCTGAAGATTCAGTACTCTCCCGCGGTTCGCAGCAGGAGAATTAACTGCAGAAGCCGCAGCCGCCGCACCAGCCCAGCCGAACCAGCACCAGCAGGACCTTGAAGTTCAGGAGCAACAGTGACCCAGCAACAGACCGCCGGACCGCCCGCCGCAGGGCATGCCGACCCGGCCGAAGAATTCCTCGACCGGCAGACCCCGCTCAGCCGAATCCGCAACATCCTTCACCGCTATCCCGCGCTCAGCCCGGCGATTGTCCTGCTTGTTGCGGTGGTGGTCTTCGGGCTCCTCAATGAGAGGTTCCTGCGTGTCGAGAACCTGTCCCTGATCACCCAGCAGGTCTCGGTGGTGGGAACCCTCGCAATCGCCCAGACCCTCATCATCCTCACCGCCGGCATCGACCTCTCGGTGGGCGCCGTCATGATCCTCTCATCCATGGTGGTCGCGCAGCTGGCCGTCGGCAGCGGCACACCCGCTCCGCTGGCTCTCCTCCTCGGCCTCGTCGTGGGCCTGGCAGCAGGGGCGCTGAACGGCTTCCTCGTCACCAGGTTCCGGCTCCCCCCGTTCATCGTCACGCTCGGAACGCTGAACATCTTCATCGCCCTGACGCTCCTCTACTCCGGCGGCTCCACAGTACGCGGCTCGGCCATGCCCGGCCTGCTGACATGGATGGGCAGCACGTTCCCGGTCGGACCCGTCCGGATCTCCACCGGCGTCGTCATGATGCTCCTGCTCTACATCGCGGTCGCGTTCATCCTTGGAAAGACCGCCTGGGGCCGGCACGTCTACGCGGTGGGCGATGACAAGGAAGCCGCCCGGCTGGCCGGTATCCCGGTCAACCGGGTCCTGATGAGCGTTTACCTCGCGGCCGGGGCCGTGCTGGCCATCGGTGCGTGGATCCAGATCGGCCGCACGAACGCCGCCAGCCCCAACGCCGGCGTGGACCTGAACCTCGACTCCATCACCGCCGTCGTCATTGGCGGAACCAGCCTCTTCGGCGGACGCGGCTCCATCTGGGGCTCCCTCCTCGGCGCGCTGATCGTGGGCGTGTTCCGCAACGGTCTGTCCCTGGCCGGCCTCGACGTGCTTTACCAGACCCTCGCCGTGGGCGTCCTCATCATCCTCGCTGTGTCGATCGACCAGTGGATCCGAAAGGTGAAATCATGACCGCCACAGAATTCCAGCCAGCCAAGACCGAAGTCCGCCAGCCGATCCTGCAGGCCAGGAACCTCGTCAAAACCTTCGGACGCGTCGTGGGCCTGGACGGCGTGAGCCTGGACCTGTACCCGGGCGAAGTCCTGGCCATCATCGGCGACAACGGCGCAGGAAAATCCACCCTCATCAAGTGCCTCACCGGCGCCGAGGTGCCGGACTCCGGCGAGCTGAAGGTCTCCGGGCAGCCGGTGCACTTCAAACGCCCCCAGGACGCACGCGTCCACGGGATCGAAACCGTCTATCAGAACCTCGCGGTCTCGCCTGCACTGGACGTCGCATCCAACCTGTTCCTGGGCCGCGAAGAACGGCTTGCCGGCCCGCTGGGGAAGCTCTTCCGTGTCCTTGACACCAAGGGCATGCGCCGCAAGGCCAAGGAGGAACTGACCCGGCTCGGGATCTCGACGCTCCAGGATGTGACCGTCCCGGTGGAGAACCTGTCCGGCGGCCAGCGCCAGGCAGTGGCAGTGGCCCGCGCCGCTGCTTTCGGCTCCAAGGTGGTTGTCCTCGATGAGCCGACCGCGGCCCTCGGCGTCCGGGAGTCGAACCAGGTCCTGCAGCTGGTCCGCGATCTCCGGGACCGCGGCCTCCCGGTCATCCTGATCAGCCACAACATGCCCCACGTGTTCGACGTCGCTGACCGGATCCACATCCAGCGGCTCGGGAAGTGCGCCGCCACCATCACCCCGCAGTCACACAGCATGACCGACGCCGTGGCGATCATGACGGGCGCCGCCACTGCCTGACCGGGCAGAGCTGCCCAAAACCCCGCCTCACCCAAACCAGCGCCACCTTAAAACCAGCACGTCCCCACCTCCGTGCGCGGGGCCGCCCCGGCCCCCCGCCCGGGCCCAGGAAAACCCCCCCCGGACCCCACCACCAACCCCCCCCCCCCCCCCCCCGGCCCAGCCCCCCCCGCGGCCCCCCCCCCCCCCACGCG
>NZ_JBHUSE010000017.1:0-93755 GCF_042674585.1 Arthrobacter sp. NPDC057013 | reverse complement strand
TCGGCCGGGGGGCCGCCCGGGCCCGGCGCACGGCTCCATGAAAGGCCCACCGTGATCCCAACCTCCAACCCCGGAACCGCCACCGCGGGAACTGCCGACTCTGCGGCCCGCGCAGCAACGTCGGAAGTCGTCGTCATCGGTGAAGCGCTGGTGGACGTCGTCGCCTCCGCTGAAGGTGCCGTTGAGCACCCGGGCGGATCGCCGTCGAACGTTGCCTACGGGCTGGGCCTGCTCGGCATCCGAACCGCACTGCTCACCTCCATCGGCGACGACGACCGCGGGCGGGCCATTGAGGCGCACCTGCAGCGCGCGGGCGTCACGCTCCTGCCCGGCTCCAGGACACCGGGCAGGACGGCCAGCGCCACCGCGACGCTCGCCGCAGACGGCTCCGCAACCTATGACTTCGATATCCGCTGGGAATTGCCGCCGGTAGCCCCGCCGTCCCTTCCAAAGGTGCTTCACACCGGCTCGATTGCAACCTTCCTGGCTCCGGGCGCGGCAGCGGTGAGGACCCTGCTGGAGCAGTCGCACCGCGAATGCGTGGTCACCTACGATCCCAACATCCGCCCGGCACTCCTCGGCAGCCAGGCTGAGGCCCGGACCATCTTCGAGGAGCTGGTCCCGCTCACCGACGTGGTCAAGCTGAGCGACGAGGATGCCCGCTGGCTGTACCCCGACCTGCAACTCGAGGACACCGCGGCACGGATCCTGGGGCTTGGTGCTGGGCTGGCGGTCGTCACCCGCGGTTCCGAGGGGTCGCTGCTTGCCACTGCCGAACTGCAGCTGGTGGTGCCGGCCGTCCGGTCCACAGTGGCCGACACCATCGGCGCCGGCGACTCGTACATGTCCGCGCTGATCTACGGGCTGCTGGCGCGCGGGTCGGACGGCCTGGCACCGGCCGTCCTGGAAACGCTGGGTCGCACCGCCTCGAAGGCCGCCGCGATCACCGTGCGCCGCCCCGGAGCCAATCCGCCCACGGCGGCGGAGCTGCTGGCGGACCTGCCTGAAGACGCGTCGGAGCCCGCCGCAGTCGGCTAAGGAAGCCGTCGCCTAAGAAACCGGGCAGGCAGGTCAGTGCCTCCTGGAATGTCCTCGCCGCCGGGCTGCCCCAGTCCAGCACCGCCACACGCGGGTCCAGAAATTACCGCATCCGCGCCGGGCGTCTCCGTACACTGGGGTTCATGGCTTGCCGTATCAGCGAACTTGTCCTCAACTGCGCCGACCCGGAGCTGCTCGCGCGGTTCTGGAGTGAGGTCCTCGGCTACGTCGAGCTCGACCGGGAGGACGGTGCGATCGAAATCGGCCCGCCCGGCGCCGGGTTCGGCGGCCTGCAGCCCACCATCATCCTGAGCCCCAGCAGCGACCCGCGGACCGGAAAGCTGCCCCTGCACATCGACGTCAACCCCGTCGACCGGGACCAGGACGCCGAGCTGGCAAGGTTGCTGGCCCTGGGCGCCCGCCCCGCCGACGTCGGGCAGACCGGCGACGAGCAGTGGCACGTCCTGGCCGACCCGGAGGGTAACGAGTTCTGCCTCCTGCGCAGGCGGCTTGAGCCCGTCACAACCTAAGCCGGATGCCGCACTACGGAGTGCTGCACCTGCCCGTCAACGAAGGTCGCCAGGACCCGGGCCGCTGCAAGGTCATCCGGAGCAGCCGCCAGCGGATCCAGGTCGAACACCGTGAAGTCCGCGCGCTTGCCCACTGAGATGGAGCCGGAAACCTGCCACTCCCCCGCAGCCCGGGCCGCGTGCGAGGTGTACCCTTCGAGCGCCTGCCGGGCCGTGAGGGCCTGGCCGGGAGCAATCGGCTGTTCGCCCGGGCGGCCCGACCGCCGTCGTAATTGCGCGTCCGCCAGGATGGGCAGCGGTTCGAACGGGGCGATCGGCCAGTCGGAGCCAAGCCCCAGCGTGGCTCCCGCGGCACGGAGGTCCGCGCAGCGCCAGGCGTTGTTGGCCCGTTCGGTGCCGAGCCGGGTGGACCAGTTGTCCGTGTGGTCGGCGCGGGAGTAGTGCGTGCAGTGGGTGGGCTGCATGCTGGCGATGAGGCCGGACCGGGAAAACCTCCCGACCAGCTCGTCCGGTACGGTTTCGAGGTGTTCAATCCGGTGCACTCCCGGCAACGCCGGAGTATCCCCCGTGCCCGGAGGCAGGGACTCGAAGGCGTCCAGGACCGCGGCCACCCCGGCGTCGCCGATCGCGTGCGTGGCGGTGGGAATACCGCGCCCGGCGAAGTACCGCACAGCCTCGGCGTACTCCTCGGGCCGGGGCCAGAACGGGGCCGCCGACTCGCCATAGGCATCAGGTTCAAACAGCCAGGCAGTTCCGTTGTCCACCGTGCCGTCGACGAACAGCTTGATGCCGGCCACCTCCCAGCGCCGCCCGCCGGTGCCGATCTGCCCGGCCAGCGCGCGCCATTCCGGTTCACCGGTGCCGGGCATGCACCACGGCGAGATCCGCAGGCGCAGCGGCAGACCGCCGTCGGCCTCTTCCTCCAGCGCCCGGTAAAGCTCCAGCGAATCGTCGCTGCAGTCCATCACGTGCGCCCCCGTCAGCCCGGACCGTGAAAACTGGGTCAGCAGTTCAGCCAGCCGTGCCTTCCGCTCTCCGAAGGATTCGGCGGGCATCAGCCGGGCAACGAGTTCGACGGCGGCCGCCTCCAGCAGGAGCCCCGTCGGCCTGCCGCCTCCGTCGCAGACCACCTCGGCGGCCTGGTCGAAGGAACGCGGACCGGTGACCCCCGCGATCTCAAGGGCCCGGGAACTCGCGAGCGCGGAATGCCCGTCGAACAGGCGGATGAGGCACGGCCGTCCGGAGACGGCGTCCTCAATCAGCTCCCGGTGGGCGGCAGCGGATCCGAACACATTGGGGTCCAGCCCCCAGCCGCGCACCCACTCGTCCGGTGCTGTTGCGGCCGCCTCGGCACGCAGGAGCGCGCGCACCGCAGCCAGGTCCGCGGCACCGGACAGGTCGCACCCCCGGGTCAGTTCCACGCCAAGCACAGGATGCATGTGGCAGTCCACCAGGCCTGGGGTCAGCACGGCGTCACCGAAGTCGATGACCTCCGCGGCCTGCCAGCCGGCCGCCTCCGCACGGCTTCCGACGGCGGCGATCACGCCGTCCCGGACGGCAACGGCCTGCGGCGCTGCGCTGCCTGACGGCGGGCCGTCCATGGTGTGGACGGTACCGGCGAGGATGATCACATCAGGATTCATGGGTTTCGAAGCTTCCAATCTGGGCGTAGGTTTCCGGCCGGCGGCGGCGCACCCAGCGGGCGGCCAGGAGTCCGGCGATAAAGACGAGCGGGGTCACCAGGATGAGGATGGTGTTGGTCAGGGCGTCGGCGAAGGTGAGCAGTTCGATGTTGAACCCGATCAACAGCACCACCCCGAAGAGCAGGATGGCCGACGCCAAACTGAGCGGGACCATCAGCCGGTGCGTGACGGCGTCGGGATTCCGGCGCAGGTAGAGGAAGGCGGCCACCGACACCAGGCCCTGCAGTCCGACGATGCCGAAGATCCCGGGCGTGTTCACCCAGATCAGCAGCTGCTGGTACGGATCGGCGTTCAGGGCTGCGCACACGGTGATGACTGCAGCGGCGAGGAGCGTCTGCACCTGTCCTGCCCGGTGCGGCGACTTGAACTTGGGGTGGGTCTGCCCCAGGAAGGCCGGCAGCACGCCGTCGCGCGCCAGCATGTAGACGTAGCGGTTGATCGCGTTGTGGAAGGCCAGCTGTGAGGCGTAGACGCTGGTGACGATCAGCATGTACATCGCTACCTCGGCCCAGGGGCCCACATAGTGGTTGATCGTCTGGAAGAACATCCCGCCGGCGAGCTCCCCGGCGGCTTCCGCGGCATGGTCTTCGCCGTAGGCCTGCACAACTGCCCAAACGATGAAGGCATAGAACACGGACATGAAGCCGACGGCGATGTACGTGGCGCGCGGCACCGACCTGTCCGGGTCGCGGGCCTCCGAGCGGTACAGCACGGTGGATTCGAAGCCCATGAAGGCGGCGAAGCAGATGCCAAGGATGGCCAGGACGCCCGGCCCGAACGCGTTCTCGGGGCTGAAGGAGCCCGCGCTGATGCCGTGCGCGCCGCCGCTGCCGAGGATGCCCACCCCCATCAGGGCCAGGATGCCGGTCTCGGCAACGAGGAGCACGCCGAGCACCTTCGCGCCGACGTCGATGCCCCGGTAGCCGAGGAACCAGACGGCGGCCACCGCGGCCAGGGCAATGGCAGGCCACGGCACCTCGAGCCCGAAGAGCACCTTGATCATGTCGTGGGTCTGGACGGCAAAAAGGCCGTATACGCCGATCTGCAGGCAGTTGTAGGAGACGATCGCCAGGATGGCTGAGGCGAGTCCCGCCGTCTTGCCCATGGCCAGTGAAATGTAGGTGTAGAAGCCGCCGGCCGCCTTCACGTGCCGGGTCATTGCCATGAAGCCGACGGCGAAGAGCGTGAGCACGAGGCCTGCCAGCAGGTAACCGGCCGGGGCGCCGATGCCGCCGACGTTGATGGCCACCGGGGCAACGCCCGCCATGACGGTCAGCGGCGCTGCCGCCGAAATGACGAGGAAGGCAATGCCGCCCGTGCCCAGGGCATTGCGCTTGAGGGCGCCGTCCGCAGACGACGCCGGAGGTCTGGTTTGGATATCCGGCACTGGTCCGTCCTTTCTGGGAAGCCCGACTAAACGAAAGGCTTTCGTTTTAGTATGCGGATGTGTGGTGCGGAGCACAATACCTTTCGCAAAAGCTGCTCCGGCAGGAGGCGGAGACTAGGCTGGGTTCCGATGTTCCAGAGCTGCAGACAGGAGATTCCATGGGGCGCCCGCTCCTCCCGCTGATATCGGTGGAGGCCCTGACGACGGCCGCGCTGGAGCTGGTCGATGAAAGCGGCGACTTCAGCTTTCCGAAGCTGGCGAAAAAGATCGGCGTCAGCCAGTCCTCCATCTACAACCACGTCAGCGGCCGGGACGAGATCCTGGAACTGCTGCGGCACCGGATCATCACCGAGGAGCCGTACCCTCCGGTGGACCACAACGACTGGGAGGGCGCGCTGCGCGTCCTGATCCGCGCATACCGGGACGCCTTTGCCCGCCATCCACGGATGGCTCCGCTGTTGGTGCTGCAGTCCATCACGGATCCGGCAGTCATCGGCATGTACGAGGACCTGGCCCTGGCCCTGGAGAGCGCGGGCTTCCGCGGACGTGACGTGGTTGCCGGCATCTCCACGATCGACAGCTTTGCCCTCGGCGCGGCCCTGGACCTGGCGGCGCCGGAAGTGGTGTGGGACCCGCCGGCGGAGGGCTATCCCACGCTGAAGCGTGCGCTCGGAAATGCGGGACCGTCAGAGGAACGGGGCGGGCACGCCTTCGATTTCGGCCTGGACGTGGTCATCGGCGGGCTCCGGGCGAAGCTGGGCGGCCAGGCGACGCGCGCCTAGGAAACAGCCCTCCGGCGCGCCCTCAGGGTGGCCGCTCCCCACAGCGTCAGGAATGCAGCCACAAGCAGCAGCCCGGCGTCGCCCAGATCGAGGCCGGCCAGCCAGGCGGTGAGCGGGTCCGTCAGCGCGAAGGCCTCGCTGAAGAAGCCGCCAAGGGTTATCACGGCGACGAAAAGCGCGGATACCGCCGAGAGCCCGGTGATGACGGCGTTGAACCCCAGTTTGCGCACGGGATCGTGGATGGCTGACCTGTACATCCGCATCATGGCCACGCCGTTCGTCGTGTCGCACAGGGTCATGGCTGCGGTGAACGCGAGCGGCAGCGCCAGCAGCGCCGCGGGTGAAACGCCCGCCAGGGAAGCCGCCGTCGTCATCACCAGGAGCCCGATGGTGGTGGCGGTGTCAAAACCCAGCCCGAACAGGAACCCGATCACATACACGTTCCTGGGCCGCCGCACCCTGGACAGCGGCTTGGCCATAAGGCGGGCCACAAAGCCCTTCGCTTCCAGCTCGCCGGGCAGCACCGTTCCGCCGCCGCGGACCCTGCGGTAGGACCTGGCGGCGCCGAGGAACGCCGACCCGTTGAAGATCCCCATGGCCAGCAGGAACAGGCCGGAAACGCCGCTGCCGACCAGCCCCAGGACCAGGTTCCCGGTGCTGCCCTCCGTCATGAACCTGCCCACCAGCGAGACTCCGGAAACCACGAGCACCCCGGCCAGGATCACCACGGAACTGTGCCCCAGGCTGAAGGCGAACCCCACGCTCGTGGGGTCCTGACGCTGGGCCACGAACTTCCGGGTGGAGTTGTCGATGGCGGCGATATGGTCCCAGTCGTAGCTGTGCTTGATGCCGGCAAGATACGCCGTGAGCACCAGTCCGAACGCCAGCGGCTGACCCGACGCAGCGGTACCGGCAACCAGGAGCACGACGGCGGCAAGATGGAGGATGCCCACCGCACCAAAGGTGGCCAGCAGGCGCGTCCGGAGCGGCAACTGCTCACGCTCGCGGTACATGGTGGCGAACTGGGTCAAGGCAGTCATCAGTACTTCCTCAGATTCAGGGGCGCCTGGCCGTACCAGCGTTGGCGGAGAAGGCCGCTGCAGCCCCCTAATAGCCTATTGAGTTTTTCGGTGCTGCTGGACAGGGACCTGAGCACCAGTGCCGTGATGCCGTCCATTGTGGCACTGAGCGAGACGCCTGTGTAGGCGTCGAACTTTTCGGCCAGCCGGTGCAGTTCGTCGGCGAGCGCCTGGTCGACGCGGGCGTCCACCACCACCAGCGAGCCCAGGTGGCTGTGGCCCTCCATGAAGCCCGTGCCGGTGACGTCGTCGAGCGGCGGGCGGATCAGCAGATTGTCCAGGGCGAGCAGCCGGGTGCCGTCCTCGGTCTCCACGTGGATCTCGTTGCGGAGCCGCAGTTCCTCGTACCGGAAAGACGCCCCGTCCGGGGACCAGCCCGGCGTGATCACCTCCGCCATCACCAGGCTCGACGTCGGCCGGACCGTGATGTGGGTGTTCTGCCGGTAGCTGGCCTGCCGGTAGGCGATGACTTGGTCCGGCGCCAGCTCCAGCCGCGCCCCTTCCCCCAGCCGGACAGTCATCCGCTGCTCGGCAAACGATCCCGGGGTCCGGTAGATCTTCGTCGCAGACTGCGTGGTGAGCAGCAGGTCGGCCCCGTCCCCCACCTCCACATCCATGACGTAAAGATCGGCCCCCAAGTAAGCCCCGCCAGGGTTGACGACGACGTAGCAAACCTGCCCAGACTCATCGAGATAATGAGGCCGCAGCACACGAAGTGCCCCTTCGTGAAATTGCCGGGACGCAATGGAGCGGCCTCCACGTTCGCTGATGACGAGCTCAAGCACACCGTGCGGCGACCCCACAGCAGAGGCGGCGGAGCCGGGTGAAGCCGCCGGTGGCGTTCCCGCCGTCATCGTGCTCATTGGGACAGGTCGAGCATCAGGACGTCTCGCCGGATCCATTCGATGACGTGCTCGAGGCCTTCGTCCGTTTTTAGGTTGGTGAAGCAGAACGGCTTGGCGCCGCGGAATTCCTTGGAGTCGCGTTCCATGACGGCGAGGTCGGCTCCGACGTGCGGGGCCAGGTCTGTCTTGTTGATGATGAAGAGGTCGGATTTGATCATGCCCTGGCCGGCCTTGCGCGGGATCTTCTCGCCCTGCGCGACGTCGATGATGTAGATCGAGAAGTCCACCAGCTCGGGGCTGAAGGTGGCGGAGAGGTTGTCGCCGCCGGACTCCACGAAGATCACCTGCAGGTCCGGGTGCCGCTGCTTGAGCTCCTCGATCGCCGCGGTGTTCATGGACGTGTCCTCGCGGATGGCGGTGTGCGGGCAGCCGCCGGTTTCGACGCCGATGATGCGGTCCTCGGGCAGGATGCCGTTGGCGGCCAGGATCTTGGCGTCCTCGATGGTGTAGATGTCGTTGGTGATGGCGGCCATCGAGATCTCCGCGCTCATGTGCCGCGTCAGCCGCTCCACCAGCTGGGTCTTCCCGGCGCCGACGGGCCCGCCGACGCCGATCTTTATGGGTTCAGTCATGTTGTCCTCCTCAGTCAAAAAAAGCACAGTTAGCTCATGAACATGCGGGCACGCTGGCGTTCGTGCCTCATCTGCGAAATCTCCAGTCCGGGGCTGACCGCCCCGAAGTCGTCCGGCGTCAGGCGGGCGGCCCGCTCGGCGGCGGCAGCAACGGCGCCGTGCGCGTTCCGCAGCAGCCGCTGGCCTGCGGCCTGCCCGAGGGGGATGGCCCGGACGGCGTTTTGCGTCAGGGACGTGACGGCGGCGAAAAGGTACGCGGCAATCGCCTCCTCCTGCGGAACCCCCAGGGAACGGGCGACGACGGCGAACGCCAGCGGCTGATGGCCCGCAACCCGGCCCCCGCTCACCAGCGCCCGGTACTCGTCCAGTTCCTCGGACGGAAAGACCTCAGCACCAATCTCAATCAGCCGCCCACCCATCTTGACGCTCGCCTCCCGCACCTGCCGAGGCAAAAGCTGGGCAGTAAGCAACCCATCCAGTTCAAGGACGGAAACCCCCTCATACAAAAAACGAATGGCCAAAGCGTCCGAATAGGTCAGCTGCTGCGAGAGGAAAGCAGCCAGCCACACCCCGAAGGACCCCTCATCAAAAACGATCCCCCGCTCGATATAGGTCTCAAACCCCAACGAGTGCGCAAAAGCCCCAGTAGGAAGCGAAGAATCAGTAAGCTGCCGCAGGGCGATCTGGTAGGAATCAGTGCGTGTTGTCGGCATGGCGGAAAGGCACGGGCATCACGCGTTCCTGGCGGTCGTAGGGCACTCCGACGTGTTTGAGGTAGTCCTCGACGGTGTGGTCATAGGCGCACACCATGACCTCGGCGCCGTACTCGGAGGCAGCGTCGAAGAACTGTGCCTGCAGGTGCCGGTTGCCGAGGGAATGCGCCACGACGCCCATCTCGTGGATGGTCCGTGGTGCGATGACCAGGACATCGGTGGGCAGCACGGACACCACGATCAGGTTGGTTTCGGCCACGTGCAGGACATCGCCGTCGCGGAGGTCGGCAGAACCGGCAGGAAGCCTGATGCCGATCTCGTTGCCGTGGTCAGTGGTGACCCGCTGAATCCGCTTGACCAGCTGGGCGCTGGGCAGCACCACTTTCTCCCGGTGCAGGCCGAAGTAGGACTCCGCAGGCAAGTCGTGAACGTTGCCGAGGACTTTCTCGATGATCATCTAAAGCTCCTAGAAGAGGAAGTACCGCTGCGCCATGGGCAGTACGTCCGACGGTTCGCAGGTGACCTCTTCGCCGTCCACAGTCACCGAATACGTCTCCGGGTCCACCTCGATATCGGGCGTGGCGTCGTTGTACTTCAGGTCCGCCTTGGTCAGCGTCCGGATGCCGGAGACCGGCCGGATGACCTTCTCCAGTCCGAGTTCCGCCGGCACGCCGGCGTCGATGGCTGCCTGGGAAAGGAAGGTGATGGACGACTTCTGCAGGGCCTTGCCGTGCGTGCCGAACATCGGCCGCATGGTGCGCGGCTGGGGTGTCGGGATGGACGCGTTGGCGTCGCCCATCAGGGCGTAGGCAATCTGGCCGCCTTTGAGCACCAGCTCGGGCTTCACGCCGAAGAACGCCGGATCCCACAGCACCAGGTCGGCAAACTTGCCCTCCTCGACGGAGCCGATGGAATCAGCCATGCCCTGGGCGATGGCCGGGTTGATGGTGTACTTCGCCACATAGCGCTTGAGCCGGAAGTTGTCGCTCTCCGACCCCAAACCCGCAGCGGAACCGTGCGCCCCGCCGTCGGGATCCTTCAAAACGCCGCGCTGCTTCTTCATCTTGTCCGCCACCTGCCAGGTACGGGTGACCACCTCGCCCACGCGCCCCATGGCCTGGGAGTCCGACGACGTGATCGCGAAAATCCCCATGTCCTGGAGCACGTCCTCGGCGGCGATGGTTTCGGCACGGATGCGGGAATCGGCGAAGGCCACGTCCTCGGGGATGTCCGGGTTGAGGTGGTGGCACACCACGAGCATGTCCAGGTGCTCTTCGATGGTGTTGCGGGTGTAGGGCAGCGTGGGGTTCGTGGAGGCGGGAAGCACGTTCGGCAGGCCGGCGATTTTGATGATGTCCGGCGCGTGGCCGCCGCCGGCGCCTTCGGTGTGGAACGTGTGGATGACGCGCCCGTTGATGGCCCGGATGGTGTCCTCCACGAAGCCGCATTCGTTGAGCGTGTCCGTGTGGATGGCGACCTGGACGTCGTACTCGTCCGCCACCTTCAGCGAGGTGTCGATTGAGGACGTGGTGGAACCCCAGTCCTCGTGGACCTTCAGGCCCACCGCGCCGGCGCGGATCTGCTCCGCCAGCGGTTCGACGGCGGAAGCGTGCCCCTTGCCGAGCAGGCCGATGTTGACGGGAAGCCCTTCGGCGGCCTGCAGCATGCGCTGGATATGCCATTTGCCGGGGGTGACTGTGGTGGCCTTGGTGCCTTCGGCAGGTCCCGTGCCGCCGCCCACCATGGTGGTCACGCCGCTGCAGAGGGCGGTGGCCACCTGGTCCGCGGAAATGAAGTGGATGTGTGTGTCCACACCGCCGGCGGTGAGGATCTTGCGTTCCCCCGCGATGATCTCCGTGCTGGCTCCGATGACGATGTCCACGCCGTCGGCGATCTGCGGATTTCCCGCCTTACCGATCCGGAAGATGTGGCCGTCCCTCAGCGCAACGTCCGCCTTGTAGATGCCGGTGTAGTCCAGCACCACCACGTTCGTGATGACCGTATCCGGCACGTCGCCGTCAGGGCCTCCGTCCCGGGTGGACTGGCCGTTCTGGCCCATGCCGTCCCGGATGACCTTGCCGCCGCCGAACACCACTTCCTCGCCGTAGTTGGTGAGGTCCTTCTCGATCTCGAGGAACAGGCCGGTGTCCGCCAGGCGGATGGCGTCGCCCGTCGTCGGGCCGTAAAGGTCCGCATACTGCCTGCGGGACAGTTCAAAACTCATCGGCGTTCCCCTGTCTGCCCACTGCCATCCCGGCCGCCGTCGAGCCTGCCGTTCACCGCGTTGCTGAGGCCGAAGACCTCCCGGCTGCCGGCCAGCCGAATCAGGCGGACAGTCTTCCGGTCGCCGGGTTCGAACCGGGCGGCGGTGCCGGCGGGGATGTCCAGGCGCCGCCCATAGGCGACGCCGCGGTCGAACTCCAGCGCCGGGTTCGCCTCCGCGAAGTGGTAATGCGAGCCCACCTGCACGGGCCGGTCACCGGTGTTAAGGACGACGACGTCGATCGCCTCCCGGCCCGCGTTGATGACCAGCGGTTCAGGTCGCAGGACGTACTCTCCGGGAATCATGGCGCCCCTATCGGATGGGATTGTGGACGGTGACGAGCTTGGTGCCATCGGGGAAGGTGGCCTCGATCTGGACGTCGTGGATCATCTCCGGCACGCCCTCCATGACGTCCTCCCGGCTGAGCAGCGTGGTGCCGTAGCTCATGAGTTCGGCAACGGTGCGGCCATCCCGGGCACCCTCGATCAGCTCGTAGCTGATGATGGCCACGGCTTCCGGGTAGTTAAGTTTGAGTCCGCGCGCCTGGCGCCTGCGGGCGAGGTCGGCGGCGACCACGATCATGAGCTTTTCCTGCTCACGAGGCAGCAGATGCATGAGAATCCCTTCAACGGCCTGCGGGTCGGCGTGGGACCCAGACTAAGCCCCGTTCGTTTCAACCACGTTTCAGGAGTGTCAGGTCCGGCCCCCAGCGGGGCCGTTCCGCCCTCCGCTGAGCCGGGCGAGGATCTTATCGCTCGACTCGACCGGCTGGCGGTATGTGCTGGACAGGATGCGCAGCATGTCCGCAGCGTCCTGGCTGTCCTCCGACGCCATGGCGTCCTGCGCGTACGTGACCCGGATGTTGTGGGCGAAGGCGTCTGCTCCGGTCTGGGCGATGCAGTTGTGCGTAGAGACGCCGGCCAGCACCACTTCATCGGCGCCCCAGTTCCGCAGCCGGGACAGCAGGTTGGTGCCCACGAAGGCACTGTCCCGCGTTTTGGTCAGCTGTGGCAGGCCATCGGTGGCGAGTCCGGGCACAGCCTCCGCCTGCTCGCTGCCGCGGAAAATGAAGCCCTGGTCGTCGTCGAGCATGTTCAGCGTCCACGTGGATTTGTCCCGCTCGTGCTCGGTGCCAACCAGCAGCGCCTTGTGTCCGTTGGACGTGAATCCCTCCAGCAGCCTGTTGCAGGAAGCGACCAGCCGCTCCTGCTTGGCTGCCAGTTCCGGCGCTTCGAAGTACGCGTTCTGCATGTCGATGATGAGCAGGGCAATCATGGACGCACCTTTCGTGGGCTAACAAGTCTATGGGGCAGAGGCACGTATCTGCAGTCCGAATTCCGCTTTTACGTGCACGCCCCCGGCGGCCTCCTCAGTGCCCTCGATCCGGTCGATCAGCAGCTGCACGGACCGTTCAGCAATCTCGTCCATTCCAGGAGCAACAGTGGTCAGCGAGGGGGAGGAGAAGCGCGCCTCATCGATGTCGTCGAACCCGGCCACGGCTGCGTCCCCGGGCACCCTGACCCCGCGGAGCAGCAGTTCGTGCATCGCGCCCAGAGCCAGCGCATCATTCAATCCAAAGACGGCGTCGAAGGGCCGGCCACTGTCCAGGAGCCGTGCGACGGCCGTTGAACCGCCGTCACGGCGCCATTCCGCAGGCACAATCAGGGCCGGATCAAACTCCACTCCCGCCTCGGCCAACGCCTCCCGGTGTCCGGCCAGCCGCAGTCCGGGCGAACCGGCCCTGTCCCCCGGGGAGGCACCAATCACTGCAATACGACGCCGGCCTCCCGCCAGCAGGTGGGCCGTCATGGCTTTGGCCGCGCCCACATTCTTCATGGTGACGAGGTCGAACCGTGGGTCGTCGATGTGCTCGCCGAGCATGACAAGCGGTTTGGTTCCCCGCCGGGCGGCGGCCACGGCGTCCGCATCGAGCACCAGCGGAGTGAACAGGAGCCCGTCCGTCAACTGGCTCAGGGATCCCTGCAGGGCGGTAAGCTCGTTGGCCCGGGTTGCCGCAGACTGCTCCACCAGGACGCGGTAATTCCGGGCGGCTGCTGCCGTCATGAGCTTGGAGGCGAGCTCCGCGTAATACGGCACAGAGAGATCGGACACCACCAGCCCCAGCATGCGGGACTTTCCGGACCGCAGACTCCTGGCCGTCAGGTTGGCCTCGTACCCGAGTTCGGCGATGGCGTCCAGCACCTTCTGCCGGGTGGCCGGCCTGATGAACTCATAGTTGTTGAGCACATTCGACACGGTTTTCAGGGAGACGCCGGCCGCGCGGGCAACATCGTTCATTGTCACGGCCATGCAGGTTCCCTTTCGCGGCAAACGTACCTCTCAGGTACATCGTTGCAGAATGCAGGCCGCCCCGCCCGCCAAGAATTTTCCAAGGTGGTTCCCGCACCCTTTCTGCAAGGTCTCTTGGCTCTGGGGCCAGGCAACGGCGCCTGGTCCCAGCGACAACCGGCGGTGTCCTCATTAGCGGCGGCCACCGGCGGGACCGGTCCGGAAGCGGTGGCCTCTTGTGCGTTAAGCGGGCGGCCACTACCCGGGGCGGCCTCCAAGTGGCGCGGCAGGACAGGATGGGGAACGTTGCGGCGGAAGGGGGCCGAATTGTTGCAGGGTGCAGGGGAATCCATCGAGGGATTAGCCCCGTCAGAACGGCAGTTTGCTCTTGTGGTCTCCCATCATGCCCGCACACCGTACCGGGGAACAGCTCTCCGGTGTGGGGATGGGGACCCCGAACCGGTTGGCGGCGGGGAAGGCCGGGGTTCCGGCCTCGAGTTCCTCGCCCGGCTCGGTTCGGGACCCGTCCGGATCACGTCCGATGTTCTTGCGGACCTGGAGGGCGTGGCGGGAGCGGTGGTGCTCTCCACATGCAACCGGTTCGAGGTCTACTGCGACGTTGCTCCGGGCGCGGATCCGGACACTACCAGGAAGCACATTCTGGAGGTCATCAGCACATGCTCGGCTGTTTCCCCCGAGGAACTCGCCCTGGCACTTGACTGCCTGACCGGCACGGCAATGACCGAGCATCTCTTCGCCGTGGGTGCCGGCCTCGACTCTGCAGTGGTGGGCGAACGGGAAATCGCCGGGCAGCTCCGACGCTGCCTTGCCTCGGCCCAGGAGACCGGGTCTGCCAGCGGATCCCTGGTCCGGCTCTTCCAGGCAGCTTCCCGTGCCGCCCGCGACGTCGGGTCGCTGACTGCCCTGGGTGATGCCGGCCGCTCCATGGTGTCCGTCGCGCTGGACCTGGCCATGGCCAGACTGGGTCGCCGGGACCTGTCCGGCCTCTCCGTGGTGGTCATCGGCACCGGCGCCTACGCCGGATCCACCCTTGCGCTTCTGGCGGCAAGGGCATGCACGGCGGTGTCCGTGTTTTCCTGGTCCGGACGGGCCGAAGCATTTGCGTCGGCCCGCGGTGCCACCGGCCTGACCTCCGCGGAACTGCCCGCGGCCGTCCGCGGAGCGGATGTAGTGATCGGCTGCAGCGGTCGCGGCCCCAGGCTCAGCGCCGAGGAATTCCTGGCCTTCCGGCAGGGCGCTGCCGGGCCGCCCGTCGTCGTCGACCTCGCCCTCAGCCGGGACTTTGAACCGGAGCTGGGCGAACTGCCCGGCCTTGGCCTCATCACGCTGGAACATGTGCGGCTGGCCTCGCCGCGTGAACAGACCGACGTGGTGCGGCAGGCCGGCGACCTGGTCCGGCTGGCCGCCCTGAAGTTTGAGGAGGACCGGCAGGCGCGGCTGCTGGATCCGGCGATCGTGGCGCTGCGTGGACACATGCAGTCGGTACTGGCTGGTGAAGTGGCCAAGGTGAAGAGCCAGCACGGCTGCACGGCCACGGCGGAAGCGGTTGAATTCGCCCTGCGGCGGGTGGTGCGGCAGCTTCTGCATGTACCCACCTCGAGGGCGCGCGAGCTGGCGGCAGCCGGGCGGCAGGACGAGTACACCGCTGCCCTTGAAACGCTGTTCGGGCTGGACGTGACGGCGGGAGCGAAGGTGGAGCCCGGCCGGGAGAGGACCGGCCCGGCTGCCGAGGGGGATACCGGCCTTCCGGGCTGCCCGGCACGGGGGCGGCAAGGCTTTCAGGCTGCGGAGGACATCCTGCCCGCAGCGAGTTAAGCCCCTGAGCAGGACAAAGGCTGAGCCGGACACAGGCCAAGCCCGACATAAAAAATCCCCGGATTCCTGTTGCCAGGAAGCCGGGGACTTTCCACTCTTCGCTAAAAGAGTGGGCCCTGTGGGGATCGAACCCACGACCCACGGATTAAAAGTCCGATGCTCTACCAACTGAGCTAAAGGCCCAAACTGCCTGCTGGAATGCGGGCCTCAACAGCCTGCAATCGCGAAACAGTTCCAGTCCATTTCTGGACGTTTAATACTGTACCCCAGACCGTGGCGACTTCAGCACGGCGCCCCGCGGCCGTCGTCGAACGTGTCTTTGCCGGGACGCGGCAAGGGTTTCGGCCTGTGGGGGCGCTACCCGGGCACCGCAGCGGACGCTCGATTCCGCTTCCATGCAGGAGTAGCGTGGGACCATGAGCCAGAAAGCAGGAACCAGCGGCCCGGGCGGGGCGGAGCGGCACCACAAACCGAAGCCTTTTGCGCCCATTGATTTCGAACCTTTCGCAGGCGGCGCCGATCCGGCGCGTGTCTCGGAAGCCGCGCACCTGGCCGCGCAGGCCCTGGTGCGCCACGGCCGGGACAGCGATGATCCCGTCATCACCAAACGGCTGGTCAAGCTTGCCGACGAGCAGGGCCTCGAGGCGATAGCGGAAATGTGGGCCGAAAGCCCGGCCCGGTCGCTGCCCGGCGCGCTGTGGCGGCTGTATGCCCTCCGCGCGGCAACGGTGCAGGATCCGGAGCGCATCTCCGTTTATTTCAAGGCAGGCAAGGACACCGCCCAGGTCTCCAATGTGGTGGCCGGGGCTGCCGAACCACCTGGCGCCGATGAAATGAAGGTCATGGCGGACGCCATCCTGTCCGGAGCCTTCGACGGCGACTTCGACGTTGCGCTCGAGCGGTCCGCCGCGTTCTGCCGTGTGGTGGCGCTGGGCCAGGCCACGCTGGCGGACGGCGCGGAGCACTCAAACGAGAGCCATGCGCGCAAGCTGACGCGCAACTCCCACCTGCTCGTGAAGACTGCAGAGGACCTGGAACACGCCGCCAACGCCTGGCGGCTGGGCGAGCTCGACTGACCCATCAGGCCCGATCTGTCAATGTTGACTTGGCCCAGCCAAAGTAGAACACTGAAATAGGTGCCGAACCGCGAAACCCCCGGGCTTCAACATTTAGCCGCCTAGAGCGGCCTACCGCCGAGAGGCGTATCCGGTTCGGCACCATTTTCATGCCCCAACGCAGGTGCCGGTAAAGTACTGACTAGCTGCGGCTCGGAGGTCAAGTCAAACTCCCGCGGCGTCCCGCCCTGACAATCCTCCGGAGACCGGTACTCATGAAGCTGCGCCTTTTTCCCCAGGAGCCGGCAGGCCTGAACCTGCTTTCGCAGCTGGCCCGGCAGATCGTTTTTGCCAGCGCCACCATGGCGGAAATCCTGGGCGCGCCGGCCACCGAACACAACCGGCTGGTGGAGGACATGCACAACCACGAGGCAAAGTCGGCAGAGCTGCACTTTGCCCTCCTGACGCATATGCGCACCAGCTTCGTGAATCCCCTCCCCCGTGAGGATATGTATGCCCTGTCGCAGAGCCTGAATGAAGCCATTGAAAAGCTGGACGCCGCGGCCGAGCTGGTGGCGCTGTACAACCTGGACCGGCTCCCGAAGCGCGCAGCCGACCAGCTGGAGATCATCAGCCGGCAGGCCGAGCTGACCGCTGACGCCATGCGCCGGCTGAACAACCTGGACGACCTTGAGGACTACTGGATTGAGGTCCTGCGCCTGGCCAAGCGGGCCGAGCGCACGCACCGCGTCTGGGTCGCAGACATGCTCAAGGACATGAAGTCGGCCCAGTATGCCCGCAACCGGGACATCGCCAACCAGCTGGTGGACGTCACCAAGGACATGCGCCGGATCGCCACCCTGGTGGGCAGCATCATCGTCAAGGAATCCTGAGGTGACGCTGTTCATCTTCGCCCTGGTGGTGCTCCTCACTTCGACCTTTTCCTTTCTCAACGGTTTTCGGGACGTGTCCACGTCCGTGGCCCTGGCCGTGCGCACGCGCGCCCTGACACCCTCCGTAGCTGTGCTGCTGGCCGCCCTTTTCAACCTTGTCGGCGCTCTTTTCAGTGCCGGACTGGCGGTGGCCATCAGCCAGAACTGGGTTTTCCTGCCGCCGGGGAACAGCGGCCTGACCATCATTGCCGCCGGCCTTGCCAGCGCGTGTGGGTGGGGCATTTTCCTGTGGTGGCGCGGCGTTCCTTCCTCCTCGACACATGCCCTGGTGGGAGGACTTGCCGGGGCCGGAACCGCGAGCGCGGTGGTGGGCGGCACTTCCGTGGGCGGCGTGGACCAGTCGCTCCTGTTCCAGGTGGTCCTCCCCCTGGTTCTGTCGCCGGTCATAGCCTTCATCGCCGCTTATCTGCTGGTGTTCCCCGTCACCTGGGCCGCGCGCTATACCCAGCCGAGCGTGGTCAACAAGCGCTTCCGGGCCGCCCAATCCATTGCCGCCGGCGCCGTGGCCTTCGGCCACGGGCTGCAGGACGGCCAGCGGGTCAGTGCCGTACTCATCCTGGCGCTGCTGGCGGCAGGCTATTCCGACGGCGGTTCGCTTCCCATGTGGGTGGCGCTGCTGTCTGCGGCCACGATCACGGCGGGCACGATGTTTGGCGGCTGGCGCATCTCGCACACGATTGGCTACCGGCTCACCCGGATCGATCCGCTGCGCGGCGTGGTGGCCCAGGGCTTCAGTGCGCTCCTGCTGTTTGTTGGCGCCATCGGCCTGCACTGGCCCGTGTCCACCACCCACACGGTTACGTCGGCCGTGCTCGGGGCCGGGGAAAACCAGCAGTTTGCCACCGTCCACCGCAAGCTGGTGACCCGGATTCTGGCGCTCTGGGTCCTGACGCCCGCCACCACGGCCGCGGGCGCCTTCGTCCTCGAGCTGGCCCTCTCCCCGCTGATAGCCGCCTAGAATACGGTTGCTCCGTAACTGCCCTTATTCCGCGTGGAAGGGGCAGTTACGGAGCAATCGGTGGTGGTGGGCCTATCCGAAGCGGCCGGAGACGTAGTCCTCGGTGGCCTTCTGGCTCGGGTTGTTGAAGATGGTGCTGGTCTCGGCGAACTCGATGAGCTTGCCCGGCTTGCCCGTGCCCGCGATGTTGAAGAACGCCGTCTTGTCCGAGACGCGGGCGGCCTGCTGCATGTTGTGGGTCACGATCACCACGGTGTACTGGTCCTTGAGCTCGTTGATGAGGTCCTCAACGGCCAGGGTGGAGATCGGGTCCAGGGCGGAACAGGGCTCGTCCATGAGGATCACCTGCGGCTCCACGGCAATGGCGCGGGCGATGCAGAGGCGCTGCTGCTGGCCGCCGGACAGTCCCGAGCCAGGCTTCTCCAGGCGGTCCTTGACCTCGTTCCAGAGGTTGGCGCCGCGGAGCGAGCGCTCCACGAGGGCGTCGGCCTCGCCCTTGGAGATCTTCTGGTTGTTCAGCTTCACGCCGGCCAGGACGTTGTCCCGGATGGACATGGTGGGGAACGGGTTGGGCCGCTGGAACACCATGCCGATCTGGGAGCGCACCGTGACCGGGTCCACGCCGGGACCGTACAGGTTGTCCCCGTCGAGCAGCACTTCACCTTCGACCCGGGCGCCCGGCAGCACCTCGTGCATGCGGTTCAGCGTGCGGAGGAAGGTGGACTTGCCGCATCCGGAGGGGCCGATGAACGCAGTGACGGACTTGGCCTCGATGTTGATGCTGACGTCTTCCACGGCCAGGAAATTGCCGTAGTACACGTTCAGGTCTTTGACGTCGATGCGCTTGGACATGATGTTCCTTAACTTGCTCGGATGAAATGAAGTCTAAGTCCCGGCCGCAGGGGCCGGTAAGGGAAGCCGGCTTAGCGGCCCGTCTTGGGTGCGAAGACCCGGGCAATCAGGCGGGCACCGAGGTTGAGCAGCATCACCAGGATGATGAGGACCAGGGCCGCGCCCCATGCCCGCTGCGATGACGGGTCGGGGTTGGACGGCGAGGTGGGGTTCAGGATCTGCGTGTAGATGAACGTGGGCAGCGAAGCCATCCACCCGCCGAACACGTTGTTGTTGATGCTCGTTGCAAAACCCGCGGTCACCAGGATCGGGGCGGTCTCACCGATAACTCGGGCGATTGCCAGGGTGACGCCGGACGCAATGCCGGAGATCGCCGTCGGGATGACCACCTTGAGGATGGTCCGCCACTTGCGCACGCCCAGCGCGTAGGCGGCCTCGCGGAGCTCGTTGGGCACGATCTTCAGCATTTCCTCGCTGGAGCGGACCACCACCGGGATCATCAGCACGGACAGCGCGACGGCGGCGACGGCGCCGGTTTTGGTGCCCGGGCCAACCACCGCGAAGAAGAACGCGGCAGCGAAGAGGCCAGCCACGATGGACGGGATGCCGGTCATGACGTCCACGAAGAAGGTGATGGCGCGGGCCAGCGGGCGGTCGTTGCCGTACTCGACGAGGTAAATCGCCGTCAGCAGGCCCACCGGGACGGAGATGACCGTGGCCAGCAGGGTAATCTGCACCGTGCCGACCAGCGCGTGGTAGATGCCGCCGATGACTGGCCCGGTGCCATCTGCCGCCCGGTTGTCGAACACACCGGTGACGCCGTTCATCGAGGTACCCAGGAAGCCCGGGTTGAGGAGGCCCGGCACGCCGTTAACAACGACTGTCCAGATGACGGAGATCAGCGGGAGCAGTGCAACCAGGAAAGCGCCCACCACAAGGCAGGTGGCGAGCTTGTCCTTGGCCTTGCGCGACCCCTCAACGGCACCGCTCCACCCCACGAGACCGACAGCGAAAAGTACGGCGGAGACGATGCCCCAGCCGAAGGCGTTGAAGCCGATCAGGGCGAGGATGGCGGCCCCGAGGACCAGCGCGACGCCCAGGACCACGTAGGGGGCGTACTTGGGCAGCTGGCCCTTGGTCAGGGCGGACCGCTTGCGGACCGGGGTCAGGGTGGAGGTCATTTAATTGGCTCCCGAGAATTCTTTGTGCCGGCTGATGATCCACCGGGCGATCATGTTGACGGCAAGGGTGATCACGAACAGGACCAGGCCCGCGGCGATCAGCGTGCTCACCTTGAGGCCGCTGGCCTCGGGGAAGTTGAGTGCGATCTCGGCGGCGATGGTCTGGTTGCCGGACTGGATCAGGCTGGCGGTGAGAGCACCGGAGGACAGCACCAGGGCCACGGCCATGGTCTCGCCCAGGGCGCGGCCGAGGCCCAGCATAACGGCGCTGATGATGCCGGGGCGGGCGAAGGGCAGCACGGACATCTTGATCATTTCCCAGCGTGTGGCGCCCAGCGCGAGGGCTGCTTCCTCGTGCAGTTTGGGGGTCTGGAGGAAGATCTCGCGGGACAGCGAGGTGATGATGGGAATCACCATGACGGATAGCACGATGCCGGCGGTCAGGATGGTCTTGCCCGTGGCGGAGGCGGGGCCGTGGAAGATCGGCAGCCAGCCCATGTTCGCAGCCAGCCAGCCGTAGGCGGGCGAGATCTGGGGGGCCAAAAAGGCCGCGCCCCAGGCACCGTAGATAACGGAGGGGATCGCGGCGAGCAGGTCCACCACGTAGCCGAGGCCTGATGCGAGGCCGCGCGGGGCGAAGTGCGAGATGAAGAGGGCGACGCCGATGGATACCGGCGTGGCGATGGCCAGTGCGATGATGGCGGCGATGAGGGTGCCGACGACGATCGGCCAGATGTAGGCGAAGAAGCCCTCGCCGCCCTGGATGTCCGCGGCGGGTGCGGTGAAGGCGGGAACCGCCTGGATGACGAGGAAGAGCGCCACCCCGAAAAGTACTGCAAGGATCAGGCAGCCTGCCGCGAGGGCCGCTCCGGAGAAGACTTTGTCCCCGGTGCGGCCGGCGCCTCGGGAACTGGTCAGGGAGGTGGTGGTCATACCCGGCCCTTCGGTGTTGGTGATGCAGAGATACGGATCGTGCTGTGACCGCGCTTTACACGGCTAAGTTCCCCGCCCTGCCTGGCGGCTGGGCGGGGAACCTCGGCGTTCGGGTCAAACGTTACGACTTGACCTTGATGGTTTCGATCGACTTGACGGCTTTCGCGGCCAGGGTGGCGGAGATCGGAGCCGACTTGGCGGACTCGGCGGCAGCCTTCTGGCCTTCTTCGGAGACTACGTACTTCTCGAAGGCCTTGACCAGGTCAACGGTTTCCTGCTTGTCGTAGGTGGAGCAGACGATGTGGTAGGAAACCAGGACCACGGGGTAGGCGCCGGCCTCGGTGGTGGTGCGGTCAAGCTTGATGGCACCGTCGGTGTCAGCGCGGCCTTCAACAGCCTTGCCGAGGTCGACTGCCTTGGAGGCGGCTTCCGGGGAGATCTTGACGAACTCGGAACCGACCTTGATCTGGGCGACGCCCAGCTTGCCGCCAACGGCGGAGTCGTCAGCGTAGGTCACGGCACCGGGGGTGTCTGTGACGGTCTTGACGACGCCGGACGTGCCCTTGGCGTTCTCGCCCTTGAGGGATGCAGGCCAGATGCCGTCGGCCTTGTCCTTCCAGACATCGGGAGCGGCAGCGGAGAGGTACTCGGTGAAGTTCTTGGTGGTGCCGGAGTCGTCAGAGCGGCTCACCGGGGTGACGGCGAGGTCCGGAAGCTTGGCGTCCGGGTTCAGGGCGGCGATGGCGGGGTCGTTCCACTTGGCGATTTCGCCGCGGAAGATCTTGGCAGCGGTGGGCGCGTCCAGCTTCAGCTCGGTGATGTCCGGCAGGTTGAACGCGATCGCGATCGGCGAGATGTAGACGGGAATCTCGATGGCACCCTCGGGGCCGCACACCTTCTTGGCGGAAGCCAGTTCCTCGTCCTTCAGGTAGGCGTCGGAGCCGGCGAACTGTGCCGAACCGTCGAGGATGGCCTTGCGCCCGGCGCCGGAGCCGTCCGGGGAGTACTGTACAGTGGCGCCCTGGTTGGCGGAGGCGAAGTTGGTCTTCCAGACGTCCATGGCCGCGCCCTGCGCGGAGGAGCCGATGCCGGTCAGGGTGCCGGTGACCTTGGTGCCGGCGGCGGAGGCGCTGCCTGCCGGGGCGGTGTTCGTGGCGTTGTCTGAACCACAGGCGGTGAGCGCGAGTGCGCCAGCGGCGATAACAGCGATTGCCGCGTGGCGGCCGAAGCGGAGTGCCTTCACTGGGTGTACCCCTTCCAGGGTTTCTGATGCGGTGCGGACCGGAGACGTCCGAACGTGCGATGCGTACTTTTTGTACCTTTACTGAAGTTATGGGCCGCAGGTAACAAGTTTTGGGGTGGGAGATGAACGGAGGGTTAACGACGGCGGGCCATTGGCTTACAGATGCTGGGTCACCATTGCGTTAGATGCGCCACAGTCGTAGTGAGTTCATCACACTGTTCACAGCCCGACCAGCGGCCCCACATGGAACGATGGGGCTTATGGAAATGTCAGGGCCGCTGGACGCGCGCGTGTTGGGCGATGGACCGCCGTCGGACGCCGACGTGGACCTGTATCGCAGGCTGAGTTCGGACATCACCGCCGGCGTCGCCGTGGTTTCCACCCGGCTGCGGAACAGGGATTACGCGGCCACGGTGAGTGGCTTCCTCCCGGTTTCCTACGACCCGCCCACCATGCTGGTCAGCCTGTACGCGGAGTCCCGCATTGGCGAGGCCGTGGAGGAGGCGGGCACCTGGGCCCTGAGCGTGCTTTCCGGCAAGCACCAGGGCACGGCGACGTGGCTGGCCAGTCCGGGGACGCCGCTGCACGGGCTGCTGGCGCAGGTCCCGTTCCGGCGCGGACCGGCCACGGGAGCTGCGATCATCGACGGCTGCCTGGCCTACTTCGAACTGCGCACCGTGTCGCTCCATTCTGCCGCCACCCACCTCCTGGTCGTGGGCGAGGTGGTGGCCATGGGCAGCGGGGCGGAACCGTCAGAGGTTCCGGACCCGCTGCTGCATTTCGGCTCCGAGTTCCGCCGTCTGGCCCCGTAAACCCTGTTGGCACAGTAAGCAGTCGGGCACAGTAAAGCAGCCGGGCACAGCGATAAGGGTGCGTTCCGCCGCGAACTGCGGAACGCACCCTTCTTTGTAACGCACCCTTGTTTACGGGGTTGACCAGCTACTCGAGGTGGACCGGCTGCGCCGGCCGGTCCACCGCACCGGGCTGCCGGCCCCGAAGGAACCACGCCAACAGCACCGTCCCCAGGACGGCGATGGCGGTGGACACCATGGCCAGTCCGGGAACCACCGGGAGGACCAGAAAGACGACGGCGGCTGCCACGGCCAGGGCGATGACGGTGGTCCGGGGCTGCTTCATGGAGACGATGGCCTGGACCAGCACGGCGCCGAGGACCGCGGGCAGCACGTACAGCCGGGTCACGTTCATGATGGCGGGCGGGATAACGCTGATGAGCCAGCTTCCCAGCAGGCCCACGAAAATGGCGAGGGAAGCCAGGTGGACGGCGGCCGCACCGCAGATCGCCACGACGGAAGCCAGCTGGCCGCGGCGGGTCCCGGGCTTGGCGCCGATGTTGGTCTGCGCGATCAGGGCCGCGGGCAGGAGCTTGTTGGAGATGTTGCCGATCATGAAGGCCTGGTACATGGCGGCCGGCCCGAGGATGGGGTAATAGGTCAGCGGCTCCACAATCCAGATGATCCCGAATGTGGCAGCGACGGCGGCGAAGGCGATCCAGAGCTGCGCGGGCGGGATGTCCAGTCCTCCGGCGAAGACAAGATACAGGGGGCCGGCCACGGACACCAGCAGGCCCGCGATCATGGTGGCGCGTCCCCAGCGGGAGGTGGTGCGGTCAAACTCGGCCATGGCTTGGTCCGTGGCGGAGGGTGCGGTGCTGGTGGCTGTCATGGTTCCTGTCCTTAACGATGGGGCTAACTGGGTGGCTGGTCTGGGGTGGGCGGGTCTGGGTGACGGGTCTGGGTGACGGGTCTGGGTGGGCGGTCAGGGTTGCCTGATGCGGGGTCAGCCGACTGTCGTGACAAATGCCGCTCCAAGGGCGGCGACGATCGAGATGCCCAGGCCCCACTCCCGGAGCCAGCTCTTGCCGAGCGCCTTGGCGAGCAGCAGGGACAGCGCCATCACTGCGGCGGAAACGGCAAAGGTGACCATGTGGGTGCCGGACTTAGGCAGCTCTGTGAAGCCCAGGCACGCGAAGGCCCCGATGAGGGCCGCCGCGGGAACGATGGCCATGGCCGCCGGGTTGATCGCGCGTACCTTGGCGTCGCCGCGGCGGAGCAGCGGGGTCAGGATCAGCGTGGCGATCATCCACATGGCGCCGCCGATGCTCATGGCAAAGAAGGCCACCGCGAAAACGCTTTGGGTGTAGCTCGCGTCGCCGAGCTTGGCTCCCAGGGTGCCTGCCGCGATGCCGGCTGCCGAGACGTCGTAGGCGGCGGAGCCGATGAGTCCGATCCGGGACAGCACGGCGGGTGCGCCGAAGAGTGCCAGCAGCGCGATGGCCACGAGCGAGACGGCGAGTGAGGGGCCAATCGCGGAAACGGCACCGGACCGGAATGACGTCCTGATATCTCCTGGTGTCATCTGCACCGAGGGTGCTGCCCGCCGCACTGCCCGGAGAAAGGTCAGCGACTGGACCACGACGACGCCGAAGACGCCTGCCACGCAGAGCCAGAGGACGGGGGCGTTGGCGACTGCAAGGATGTCCGTTGAGCCGGTGGGGGCCAGGGGTGCGTGCATGGGAGCCTCCTGTTTAGGGCCGCAGTGGGCCGGTGATGCTGATGCCGCGGGCTGGACCGCCGTGCTGCGGAATCTGGACCTCCGACCGGATCGGCCAGCAGGTTAGGAATACTGTCCGGGACGCTGGCTCGGGACGGCAAGGGATGGCGGAATCGGCCAAAATTCTGGCCGGATCAGTCATGCCGCGGTTTCGAGGGCGGATGCCTTCCACTCCTGCTCCCGGTCCTCCACACTTCAGGGAAATACAACCGCGCACTCTTCAACCGCCGCCCGAAGGAGCACCATGTCTGACGCCATCAGCGAACTTTCCGCTGTCGAGCTCACCGCCGCCATCAGGAACAGGGAAATCTCTGCACGGGAGGCCCTTGACTGCCACCTTGAACGCATTGCCGAGGTGAATCCCCGGCTCAACGCGGTGGTGACCCTCGACGCCGAGGGCGCCGCGAAGCTGGCAGCCCGCGCCGACGAACTCACAGCCTCCGGCGCCGGGCTGCCGCCCCTGCACGGCCTGCCCCTGACCCACAAGGACACGAACAACACCGCCGGAATGCGCACCACCCAGGGCTCGGTGGTGCTGAAGGACTTCGTGCCGGCCAAGGACGACCTCATCATCGCCCGGCTCAAGGCCGCCGGCGTGGTCAGCACGGGAAAGACCAACGTTCCCGAGTTCGGGGCAGGGTCCCACACGTTCAACGACCTCTTCGGCACCACCACCAATCCGTACGCGCCGGCCCTCAGTGCGGGCGGAAGCAGCGGCGGGGTGGCCGCCGTCGTGGGTTCCCGTGTGCAGCCGATGGGTGACGGCAGCGACATGGGCGGCTCGCTTCGGATTCCCGCGTCCTTCTGCAACATCGTCGGGTTCCGGCCGTCCCAGGCCGTCATTCCCGTACCGTCCGATATCAACGCCTGGTCCTGGCTGGGGCGGACCGGGCCGATGGCGCGGACCGTGGAGGACATCGCACTGTTCATGTCGGTCACCGCCGGACGGGATCCGCGCGTGCCCCACCCGCAGGTGGTGGATCCGGCGGATTTCAGGTCCCGGCTTGAGACCGACATGCGCGGGGTGCGGATCGGCTGGTCACGGGACTTTGGCAT
This sequence comes from Arthrobacter sp. NPDC057013, assembly GCF_042674585.1. NCBI lineage: Bacteria > Bacillati > Actinomycetota > Actinomycetes > Micrococcales > Micrococcaceae > Arthrobacter > Arthrobacter sp. NPDC057013. Next base: position 67,856 of record NZ_JBHUSE010000017.1, on the reverse strand, counting down.
CGGTGTTCCCGTGGAATCTGACGTCGCCGATCATCTGGAACGCCGGCTCGCGGTGTTCGAGGAACTGGGGGCAGTGGTGGAGGAGGCGTGCCCGAATTTCAGTGAGGCGGACCTTGTCTTCGGCAACACGCGTGCGCTGGATTTCGCGGCCGGCCTGGGCGGCCTGGTCGCCGAATCCGGCGAACTCATCAAACCGGAGGTGCGGTGGAACGTCGCCAAGGGGCAGGCCCTCACCGCCGAGGACATCATTGCCACCAATGCCGCCCGCACCCGGCTCGAATACAGCGTCCAGGACTTCTTCCGGCGCTACGACATCTTTGCGAGTCCGTGCGCGCAGGTGCTGCCGTTCGACGCGTCCCTGCGCTACCCCCAGGAGGTAGCCGGCGTCCCCTCCGAAACCTATCTGGACTGGATGCGGTCGGCGTGCCTGCTCTCGGCCACCGGCCTGCCGGTGCTGAGCCTGCCTGCCGGGTTCGGCAGCTCCGGGCTGCCCATCGGGCTGCAGCTGGCCTCCAACCACTACACCGATGTGCAGCTGCTGCGCTGGGCGGGGGCGTTCGAGCAGCAGACCCGGTACGCCGCGGTTGCCCCGGATTTGGGCGGGTCTGAGCTGGGCACGCCGGCCGCCGGACGCGGCGGACTCAGGCCGGTGTCCGGGCAGGGCGCATGATGTGCCCGCCGCGTTTGCGGGCATCCAGGAGTACGGACACGTCGACCGACGAGGCCTGTGCCGCCCAGCCGGAAGCCGTGATCAGGCGGTACAGGGCCGGCTGGTCGGGCACGGTCACGTCGGCCACGATCTGGTAGCCACCAGCAATCGCTGCCGCGTAGCGTACCGTGGGCAGCCCGGCCAGGCTCCTGCCGAGCTGCTCCACCTGGTGCGGTGCGGCCCTGATCCACAGCAGGGCCTCGACGGCGAGCCCCAGGGCGGCCGGTTCCACCACCACGCGAGGCTGGACCTGGTTGTTGGCGAGCAGCCATTCGCAGCGCCTGCGGGCGGTTGCCTCCGAGACCCCGACGCGCCGGGCCAGCGCTTCGAAACTCATGCGCCCATCCGCACAGAGTGCCTCCACAAGCTCGGTGTCCTGGCGGTTCAGGGGTTGCCGCACCGCATGTACGCCGGTGTCCGCAGCGACCGGCGAGCGCAGGGCGTCTGCCTGCTCCGCGGTAAGCATCTCCGGCCGCCAGCCCTGGATGGTCCGGAAGTACCGCAGCACCGGATAGCTCACGGAATGCCGCAGCCCGATGGTGGACGGCAGTTCGTCGGAGAGGATGTCCCCCATCCTGTCCGGGTCCGTGAGGATCTCGGCCACGCAGTCCCCATTGCCGGTGACCGTGTACACGAACGTGGTGTCGGAGCGCTGCGCCAGCGACTGCGCGGCAGCGCGGGCCGTTCCCGGGATGCAGCGCATTTCCACCAGCATCGACGCCGGATGCGGCCGGACCGCGGCGACGGTGACGGCGCCGGATTCCAGGAGCTGAGCACCGCGGCGGGCCACGGTGCGCTCCGGCTCGCCCAGGACGGCGGCCATCTTGCGCCACGGGCAGCGGGGATCCAGCTGCAAGGCAGCCACAATCTGTCGTTCCAGTGAATCGAGCAGGATCATCCGCACCCCATCATCCGCATACAGGCCTTCAGTTAGGGCTCCATTTCAGCATGGAACAGGGCCGCAGCCCGGGGGGACGGAGCGAAGGCGGGCCAGCAGCGTCGCGGCGAGGAACGCCGTCGTAATTTCCAGCACGACGACGGCCAGCAGGCCCCCTGCACCCGAGCTCAAAGTGCCCGACCCTGGGAAATCCGCGCCAACCGCTGCCCCGGCATGGGAGTGGCCGGAGGCACCTCCCCCGGAGAAGGCGGAACCGCCCAGCAGCAGGACGGCGTGCAGGGCCGTCATGGCCAGCGCGCAGCCCATCACCTGGCGCAGGGCCTTCTCCCTGCCGCCGCGCCACAGGTGCACGGCGCACGGCAGGCAGACCCCGACCATCGCGAGCATCACGGCACCCAGCCACGGTCCGTGGTGGTTTCCGGCGACCAGCCACAGGTGCAGCGCACAGGACGCGGCGGTCACCAGCGAGACGGCGCGGGAGTGCAGGACGCGGCGGCCGCCGGAAAAAGAGCTGTTGCCGGTGCCCTGGACGGGGCCGGCAGCGCGGCCCCATCCCGGCAGTGCGGTCACGGCGTGAGCCTAGCCGTGGCAGTGGGACTCGGCGGACTCCCCGGCGTCGCCGTGGCAGTGGCCCCCGGCCCGCACATTCGGGTTGGCGGGCACATCCAGGACCGGGCTGCGGTCGAAGAAGCCTTCGGGGCGGAGCTTGAAGCCGACGGTATCCACGGGCATGATGGGCCAGTCCTCCACCCGCGGGAAGTGGGTCAGTCCGAAGGTGTGCCACACGACGATGTCCTGGCCGTCGATGTCGCGGTCCTGGGCGATGTAGGAGGGCAGGCCTGCGCCGCCGGAGTGCTGGTTGACGAAGTCGCCGGTGGGATAGCGCTCGTCCTCGGCGTAGCGGGTGACCCACAGGTCCTTGGTGGCAAAGGCGGCCCGCCGGGCAATGGAGGATTCGGGGTCGGCCATCAGGGTGGGCTGGTTGTGCGCGTGCAGCTTGTAGCCCACCGGCTCGCCCAGGCGGTTGCGGGATTCGGGGTTGGAGATGATCCAGGTCCGGCCCGTGCGGGCGTCAGCCTCGCGGACGGCCTGGGACTCGCGGGCCAGGACGGTGCGCTTCCGGGAGAACGCGTTGCCGCGCTCATTGCCCGGGCCCATCGGCTGCCGGACCACGTCCTCTTCCTCCACCCTGTTGGTGAAGCCGTCGACCGCCATGTCCAGGCGGGCACTGAAGATGTGCTGGTGGAACGGGGCTCCGAGGCCCGGTGCGAGCTGGGAGATGTTGTCCGAACCGCCGTCCGGGAACGCGGAGGTGAAGACGATGCCGGTGGCCTTGGCTTCGAATTCGATCGTGCCGTCCAGGTAGAGGTACCAGTAGAAGCCGTAGTCGTAGTTGCCGATGGTGGTGAAGAAGGAGATCACCAGCCGGCGGTTCCGGCGGGTGTAGTTGATGCCTGACCAGAGGTCGCTGTGCTTGGCCAGGATGCCCGAGTCCTCCTCATGCATGCAGATGCCGTTGCGGATCCCGCGGGGATTGCCGAAGGCGTCGCTGATGACGGGGCTGAGGTAGGTGATGTCGCCGAGGCAGTCGCAGCCCAGTTCCAGGGAGTTGGCGTACTGGCCCACGAGGTACTCCCCCGTGTCGAAGTAGTTCTGCCAGGACCGGATCGGGGACGGATCCCCGTACGGGACCACCATCTCGGCGATCGACGCGCGGTTGATGATGGGCCGGAGCCGGCCCCCGTCCCGGAAGCCGATGTTGTGCAGCACCACGCCCTCGCGGACGTCAAAGCCGACATCCAGGCTCCACTTCTCCCACTCGATGTGGTTGCCGCCGGTCACCGTGAAGCTGGGGCCCTCGGGCTGGGTGATGCTGATGGGCTTCTGGCTGGTGCGGAGCGGTCCGGTGAGCCCCGGATCGGTGTAGTTGCCGTGCTCTGCCGGGACAGGGAAGACGCCGGTGTCGATCACCTGCGTGACTTCCTTGCTGACCACGTCCACGTAGGCGACGAGCCCGTCCACAGGGTGGGCCCAGGCGCTGTCCTCCGGGAAGTCCTGCACAAAGGCGAGCCCGCGCAGGATCCGGCGGCCCTTCTCCTCCGCGTACTCGAACACGCCGGCGGACAGCGGGGCAACGCGCACCTTGCTGACGTCCAGGTTCCGGGCGGCCAGGGCCGTCAGCCACCGCTCGTCCGTGGCCAGCAGCCGCTCCACCACCTCGAACTCCTCTTCCAGGACCGGCAGCTCCCCGGTGGCGGCGGTGTCGAGTTCGACGGCGGAGATCACGGTGCCGCTGGTGACCGAGACGGTGACATCCTGCGGCCGGGCACCGGAGACATCGTGGATGAAGATCCGGAAACGCCGGTCTTCGGTGCCGGAGCCGGTTCCGGCGGCAGTTCCGCGGGCGGCATTTGTTTCCCGGGCGGCTGTTTCCCGGGCAGGGTCCAGCAGGCCCAGGTAGGCAATGCGCTTCTCCGGACCAAGGAGGCCGCCGGAGCGAAGAATGCCCTGCACCTCGCTGATGTCCGCCGCGGATGCGAGGCGGAACGGGCTGGCTGTTTCTGTGATGGAGAGCGTCATGGCGGCCTTTGTCCGGGACCCTGGCGGGTCGGATTTTTATTTTCTATAGTTGTAGAGAATAAGCGAACGTAAGATGGCTCACAAGAGTCTGGGCGGAAAATATTTACCGGGGAGCGGCCGCGTGCCAAAGATTGTTGACCACGACGAGCGCCGCTTGGAACTCGTCGATGCGACCTGGCGGATCATCGCCAGGCTGGGTATCGAAAGCGCCACGATGCGGGAGATCGCCACCGAGGCCGGTTTCGCGAACGGCGCGCTCAAGCCGTACTTTCCCACCAAGGACACCCTGCTGACCTTCGCGTTCGGCCACGTCTTCAACCGGACCAACGAGCGCATCGCCGAAGTCACTTCGGGGCTTTCGGGGCTGGCGGCCCTCCGGGCCTTCTGCGTCGAAGTCCTCCCGCTGGATGAGGAACGGATCAATGAAGCCCGGATCGTCATCCCCTTCTGGCAGAAGGCCATCAACGATCCCGGCAAGGCGCAGATCCACCGGGAATCGATGCAGCAGTGGCTGGATACGATCCGGCGCCACCTCGCGGAGGCCAGGGACAGCGGGGACGTAAATACCGCCGTCGACGACGACAGCCTCGCCGGCCAGCTGCTCAACATGCTGCTGGGGGCCCAGATCGCGGCAGCGCTGCTCCCGGAGGGCCAGACGGAGCTCGGCCTGGACGGACAGCTTGAGGGATACCTCTCCCTGCTGACGGTGCAGCATTGATCAAGAACAACCAGGAGACGCCGGAAGTGACCATCCCAGAGGAAATCGATACGCCGGACATCATGATCGACGTCGACATCCTCGACCGGAACATCCGGAGGATGGCATCAGCCGTCCGGGCACGGGGCCTGGGACTGCGGCCGCATGCCAAAACCCACAAGGTTCCCGAAATCGCAGCCCGCCAGATCGCGGCCGGAGCCTCCGGACTGACAGTGGCAACCATCGGCGAGGCTGAAGTGTTCGCCGCCGCCGGCGTCGACAACCTCTTCATCGCCTACCCGCTCTGGATCTCGCCGCAGAAAGCCGAGCGGCTTAAACACCTGTCGCAAACTGCGCAGATCACGGTCGGCGTGGACTCCGTAGAGGGCGCAACTAATCTGGGATCCGGCCTCGGCAGCGCCGCTGGGAGCATCAGTGTCCTCGTGGAACTGGACAGCGGCCACCATCGCAGCGGCGTCCACCCGGAATCCGTCGCGCCGGTGGCCGAAGCCGCGGCGCGCGCCGGGCTGAAAGTCGCGGGAGTCTTCACCTTTCCGGGACACAGCTACGCACCGGGCATGCCGGTCGAGGCGGCCGGGCAGGAGCAGCAGGCCCTGAACCAGGCGTCCGAGGTACTGAAGGCGGCAGGATTCGAGGTCACCTGCCGCAGCGGCGGCTCCACCCCGACGGCGATGCTGACGGGAAACTCAGCCGCCACCGAGGTGCGCCCGGGCGTCTACGTCTTTGGTGACGCCCAGCAACTGGAGCTGGAGCGGTGCGCCGTCGATGACATCGCGCTGACAGTGGCGGCCACCGTGGTCAGCCACCACGCAACCCCGGCGGACGGTCCTGCACGCTTCATCATCGATTCCGGCAGCAAGGTCCTCGGCAGCGACCGGCCCGCGTGGGCAAGCGGCTTCGGACGCCTGATGGACCATCCCGACGCCCGGATAACCGCACTGTCGGAGCACCACGCGACCGTTGAGTGGCCCGGGCCCGATACGATGCCCGCCATCGGGCACCGGCTGCGGGTCATCCCCAACCACGTGTGCCTCGCGATGAACCTCGTGGACGACGTTGCGGTTATCCGCGGAGGCGAGCTTGTGGACCGCTGGGCGGTGGCGGCCCGGGGCAAAAACAGGTAAGCGGCGCAACGGCCGGCGTTCAGGGAATCTTTTTTCGCCATACGTTGAAAAAAGATGACAGCGCAGAATTTCGCCGCTAACCTGAAATGACTGTGTTCCACGACACAGTATTGGGGACCCGCAACAGACAGCCAACCGGCGTCAGGAATGTTCATGCCAGCAACCACAATCCGCTCCGCGGACCAGGCCCTCACCTCCAGCGTGGCCACCTCCTTTAACCACTGGAGGCACCTCGTCGCACAGTCCTTCGTGCCACTGGCCGCCGAAACGGACCGGCCTGAGCAGTTCCGTGGCCGCATGCGCTCCAGGGTGCTGGACCGCACGTGCATCGTGGAAGTTTCGGCTTCAAGCCACAGCGTCCACCGCACACCGGCCCTCCTGGCACAGTCCGACCAGCGCTATTTCAAGCTCAACCTCCAACTGGAAGGCACGGGGCTCCTCATCCAGGACAACCGCGAGGCCGTGCTCCGCCCCGGCGACCTGGCGATCTATGACACCAACCGCCCGTACACGCTGGCGTTCGAGAATGCGGCGCGCATGATGGTGGTCATGTTCCCGCACGACTCCCTGTCGCTGCCGCCGGAGTATGTGGGACAGCTGTCGGCCGTCCGCATGGCCGTGGAATCCGGACTGGCAGGCATTGTGGGACCGTTCATTACGCAGCTCGCCGGCAATCTAGAGGCACTCAGCGGGCCGAGCGGCTCCCGGCTCGCTGCCAACACGCTGGACCTCGTCTCCACCATGCTCCGTGCGGAACTGGATCTGGCCGCGGACAGCATGAAGCCCCAGGCGCTGCTGGCCGCATCGGTCCGTGACTACATCGAGGCGAACCTCGCCGATCCGCAGCTGTCGCCGGCCAGCATTGCGGCGGCGCATTTCATTTCGACCCGCCACCTGCACAACGTCTTCCACGAGTCCGGCAGCACAGTTGCCAGCTGGATCCGGAGCCGCCGGCTGGAACGCGTCCGCCGTGATCTCAGGGATCCGCTGCACTCCGGCACCTCCGTGGGTGCCGTGGCGGCGCGCTGGGGATTCCTGGACGCGGCGCACTTCAGCCGCACCTTCCGGGAGGCCTTCGGCGAGTCACCCACCGACTGGCGGCGCGGCGCCTAGGCAGCCGGCACCCGGATCATCCGGCGGCTAGATCAGACCCTGTGCCAGCATCGCATCCGCCACCTTGACGAAGCCGCCGATGTTCGCGCCCAGCACGTAGTTTCCAGGCTCACCGTACTCATCCGCGGTGGAGGCGCAGCTGTTATGGATTCCCACCATGATGTCCGTGAGCCGCTGTTCCGTGTGCTCGAAGGACCAGGAGTCGCGGCTCGCGTTCTGCTGCATCTCGAGCGCCGAAGTCGCCACACCGCCTGCGTTGGCGGCCTTGCCCGGCCCGAACAGCACACCGGCCTCCTGGAATACTGCCACCGCATCCCGGGTGGAGGGCATGTTGGCACCCTCGCCGACGGCAACCAGGCCGTTCCGCACCAGCCGGGCGGCAGCACCGCCGTCGAGCTCGTTCTGCGTGGCGCACGGCAGCGCGACAGTGGCGTCGACGTCCCAGACGGAGCCGGCCTCCACGTAGGAAACGCCGGAACGGCGCAGAACGTAGTCCTTGAGGCGTCCGCGTTCCACTTCCTTGACCTGGCGGAGCAGCCCGACCTCGACCCCGGCCTCGTCCACGATGTATCCCGAGGAGTCGGAGCAGGCCACCACGTGGGCGCCGAGCGACTGGGCCTTCGCGATGGCGTTGATGGCAACATTGCCGGAGCCGGACACCACCACGCGCTGCCCGTCGAAGGATGAGCCCCGCGTCCTGAGCATCTCTTCGGTGAAGATGACGGTGCCGAAGCCGGTGGCCTCGGGCCGGACCAGCGAACCTCCCCAGGAGATGCCCTTGCCCGTCAGGACACCGGACTCATAGCGGTTGGTGATGCGCTTGTACTGGCCGAACAGATAACCGATTTCACGGCCGCCCACGCCGATGTCACCGGCCGGCACGTCGGTGTACTCGCCGATGTGCCGGTAGAGCTCAGTCATGAACGACTGGCAGAACCGCATGACTTCGGCATCACTGCGGCCGCGGGGGTCGAAGTCGGAACCGCCCTTGCCGCCGCCGATCGGCATGCCGGTGAGCGCGTTCTTGAAGATCTGCTCGAAACCGAGGAATTTCACGATCCCGAGGTAAACGGAGGGATGGAACCGGAGGCCGCCCTTATATGGGCCGAGCGCCGAATTGAACTCCACCCGGAAGCCGCGGTTGATCTGCACCCGGCCGGAGTCATCCGTCCATGGCACCCGGAAGATGATCTGGCGTTCGGGCTCGCAGAGCCGCTCCAGGATGGCGGCCTCAAGGAACTCGGGGTGCCGGTCATGGACAGGGCCCAGGCTTTCAAACACCTCAATCACCGCCTGGTGGAACTCGGCTTCGCCCGGATTCCGCGCCAGCACCGTGTCCCTGACAGCCTCCAGCCGTGCATCCATGAATAGTCCTATCTTCGGCATCCGGCGGCGGGGTATGTGCAGCGCGGCGCCCTATAGTTGAGCTTTCAACCTAACCGATTAAGACCGCGACCGGCTAGGCGGCTGAGATTGGATGCCCTATTGTCCGTATTGTGACAGCTGAATTCCCCATTATGAGAGACGGGTCTTTGACCCCTTTGAGGAGGGCCGGCTGATGGCATACGTCTGCCTCCTCCTCTCGGGCGCCGCGCTGCTGGTCAACGGGCTCGCCACCCTGGGAGCCCTCCCCCGCCGGGACGCAGCCGTCCTGAGCCTGGTCATCGGCAGCCTTCAGCTGCTCTTGGGCGTCACGTATCTGGGCGCCATGTGTCTGGGCGTCACGGCTGCGGGCGCTGCGGCTCAGGAGTCCGACGGCGGCGTGCAGCTGCTGCTTTCAGCGTCAGGCATGTTCCTGTTCGGCATGACCTACGTTTACGTCGGGCTGGATTTCCTGCTGGGGCTGGGTTCCCGGGGCCTTGGCTGGTTCTGCGGAATGGTGGCCGGGTGCGGCCTCCTGCTCGCCGCGGCCTGGTTCCCCCGGGACCCGCTGCTGGCGGTGCTCTGGCTCTGCTGGTCCTACCTGTGGATGCTGTTCTTCTTCTCGCTCGCGCCCGGCCAGAGCCGGCTGTCGCCGCTGATCGGCTGGTCCCTGGTCCTGGGCAGCCAGGCGACAGCAACGGTGCCGGCCCTGCTCGGGATCACCGGGCATTGGCCCGGTGATCCCGCCGCTGCCGGTGGAGCCGCAACGTGCATCGCCGCGCTGCTCCTGCTCGCCGCCGGCCTCGCCAGACGGGATTGCCGCAGGGACGCCCGGCGGGAGGGCGGGACGGACGCCCAGCGGGACGGCGGGCCCGACGGCCAGCGGGACGGCGGGCCGGACGCCCAGCCCGCCGCCGTCGTCGTCCCTGCCGAACTGTTCGGGACGACGGGCCGTTAGTTGCCGCCGGCAGCAGCCTCGTCGGCGAACGGGAGCCCCGAGGTGCCGGCGCGTTTCTCCACTGCGATTTCCGCCACCACTCCGGCTACAAACATGACGGGGACGGCTATCAGCAGCCCGACGGCCGTTTCGGCGCTGCCGCCGATCAGGGAGGTGAAGTTGCTGACCACCAGGTACAGGACCCACACCAGCAGCAGCGAAGCAAGGACCGGTGCAATGAGGGTCTGCCAGAGCTGCCCGGGCACCCGTTCACGGCGGAAAAATGTGACGACGGCGAGGGAGCACAGCATGTAGAGCACCAGCAGTGCGGCCACGGCGAGTCCGCTGAACCAGGAGAAGAGCGTCAGCACAGGATCCATTCCCAGGACGGCGAACGGGCCCACGAGCAGCCCGGCGACGGCTGTCTGGACCCAGGCCGCGGATGCGGGGGCGCGGTGCTTGTTGGTCCGCGCCAGGACAGCGGGCAGGGATCCGCGCAGGGCCAGCGAGTGGAGGTAGCGGTTGATGCCGTTGTGGAAGGCGATGATGCCTGCCAGGAGGGAGGTCACCAGAAGGATTCCGGCGGTCACACCGGCCCACGGCCCAAACAGTTCAACAAGCGGGCCGATGACGAAGGAGGTCGCGTCTCCGGACTCCAGGGCGGCACCGGCGGCGTCGATGACGTGCGAGGGCCCGTAGAAGCTCACCAGCATCCAGGTGATGAAGGCGAAGAACACGGCGATGATGCACACGGACAGGTAGGTTGCCCGCGCCACCGTCCGGTGGGGATCCTTGGCCTCGGCGGAGTAGATGGCCGTTGACTCGAAGCCGAACATGGAGGCAACGGCGAACATGATGGCAACACCGGGGGCGCCGCTTGCGATCGCTTCCGGGGAGAAGGAGGCGGCCATGTTGAGGCCTTCGGGGCCCCCGCCCTTCAGCAGGACAGTGAATCCGAACAGCAACAGGATCGCGACCTCCAGGCCGACGAGGAATGCCAGGACGCGGGCGCCGAGTTCGATGTTCTTTGATCCAAGCACCTGCACGCCTGCCATGGTGGCAATGGCCAGCAGCCACCAGGGAACGGCCACGCCGGCGGAACCCAGCAGGCCGGAGAAGGCCGCACCGTAGAGCCCGTACATGGCGGCCTGCACCGTGCTGTATGCGAGCAGCGCCAGCCAGGCAGCTCCCGTGCCCGTCTTTCGGCCGAAGGCGGCGGAGACGTAGGCATAGAAGGCACCGCTGGCCTGCACCTTCCGGCTCATGGCCACGAAGCCGACGGCGAAAATGACAATGACGATGCCCACGACGAGGTATGCGCCCGGCGCCCCGGCGCCATTGCCGAGGGCAGCGGCCAGGGGCGCTGCACCGACGATGCCGGTCAACGGGGCCTGGGCCGAAAGAACGAAAAAGAGAATGCCCAGGACGCCGATGCTGCCCGCGCGGAGGGCGGTGGACTGCTCCTTGTGCGGATTTGCTTCTGCAGTCCGGAACTCGGAATTTGAAATACTCATTGGATCCTTCTTAACGGTCATGAGCGTTGGAGAGGGGTGCAGGCAATGGCCTCGCACCGCTAAATCCAGCGTGGCAGTCCCGGTCGGATAGGGCTTGTCTGGCAGCGATCAGTTGTTGTGCCTCAGCGCACTCGTAGAGCATCGCAGCCTTTATTCAGAGGGTCCCGCGGCGGCAGTGCGCGGTCAAGACGGGACCTGCTGCGGCCAGGTAGGCTCACGGGCGATGCGCAGCCGGAACAACAGAGTCCGGATCCTTTGTCGCAAAGGGATCCGGACTCTGTTGTTCCGACTGAGTTATGGGTCTGCCGGGGAGGCCCTGGCCTCCCCGACAGACGGGCCTCTACACCAGGTTGGCCACCAGCCCCGAGCCGGCGGACTGCAGCGTTTCGGGCTGACGCGCTTCGGCCGGAACCGGCTCAGCCTGAACCGGCTCAGCCCGGCGGCCCGGGAGGAGGGGCGCAAAGAACTCCCCGAGCTCCGCCGTCGCGGTCAGCGGCAGGACGTTCGCCACGTACTGGTCCGGGCGGACCACCACCACGACGCCGCCGCGGTCCAGGCCGCGCAGGTCGAAGATGTCGGCCTTCGGGTCGGTCCCGTAGACCTTCTCGAGGTTGGTGAGCTTGAACGGCCCGACCTCCGGTTTGAACACGGCAGGGACGGCGTTGATGTCGATGTCCCGGTGGTCTTGCTGGTAGATGACCTTCACGTCGAACCAGGCATCGGCGTCGACGCCCTCGGGCGTGGCTGCCAGCGGGGACTCCGGGGAGTTCTCCAGCCAGTGCGCGAGGTCGGTGGCCGGCGACGGGGCGCCGGCTTCGGCGGCGTCGGCGAAAACGTAGATGCGCCAGCGCCCGTCGGCCTTTGCCTGGTGTCCCAGCTGCAGCGGGTTGGTGTCGCAGACGCGCTGCACGGGGGCGGACTTGAAGCGCTTGCCGGTCGGGAATCCCGTGGCCAGGCCGGCGTGCTTGGCCTCGGCGACGATCATTGACGGCGCGTACTCGGTCATGAAGCCGGCCGGGAATTCGGCGGTGCGCACGTAGAAGTCCTCGAGTTCCGAGGGGTCGTTGAACTCCTCGGGCTTCTTGGCCATGAGGGTGGACCACTCCTTGTCGAAGTCGATGAGGTTCTTCGCCACGACCTGGCGTTCCGCGGAGTAGGTGGCGAGCAGGGACTCCGGGCTGCGGCCTTCGAGTACGTGGCCGAGCTTCCAGCCGATGTTGAAGCCGTCCTGCATGGAAACGTTCATGCCCTGGCCGGCCTTGGCGCTGTGGGTGTGGCAGGCGTCGCCGGTGATGAACACGCGCGGCGTGCGGGTGTCCCGGTCGGCGGGCAGGACGTCGTCGAACCTGTCGGTGAGGCGGTGGCCCACCTCGTACACGCTGTGCCAGGCGACGTTGCGGACGTCGAGGGTGTAGGGGGTGAGGATCTGGTTCGCGTGGGCGATGATCTGTTCGATGGTGGTCTTGCGGATGGCGCCGTTGTCGTTCTCCGGCACGACGCCGAGGTCGACGTACATGCGGAAGAGGTGGCCGCCCTCGCGCGGGATCAGGAGGATGCTGCCGCCGTCGTGGGACTGGATGGCGCACTTGGTGCGGATGTCCGGGAAGTCTGTGGAGGCGAGGACATCCATGACGCCCCAGGCGTGGTTGGCCTGGTCTCCGGCGAGGGTGCAGCCGATCGATTCGCGGACCTTGCTGCGGGCACCGTCGGCACCCACCACATACTTGGCCTGCACAACGCGCTCCTGGCCTGCCAGCTCGCCCGCGGTGTGGAGCAGGGTCACGGTCACGGGGTACTCCCCCGAATCCGCGACGTCGAGGCTGCGGAACTCGTAGCCGTAGTCGGGGGTCATTCGGGTGGGGGAAAAGGCCATGACCCGGGCGAAGTAGTCCAGCACGCGGGCCTGGTTAACGATCAGATGCGGGAATTCGCTGATGCCCATTTCGTCGTCGACCGCGCGGGCGGCGCGGACAATGTGCTGTGGGTTCTCCGGGCTCGGCTTCCAGAACGCCATCTCGGTGATCCGGTAGGCCTCCGCGGTGATCTCCTCGGCGAAGCCGAACGCCTGGAACGTCTCGACGCTGCGGGCCTGGATGCCATCGGCCTGGCCGATGGCGAGGCGTCCGCCGCGGCGCTCCACGATGCGTGTGGTGATGTCCGGGAACTGCGAGAGCTGGGCTGCTGCCAGCATGCCGGCGGGACCGGAGCCCACGATGAGCACGTCGATCTGGTCGGGCAGCTCTTCGGGGCGGTTGATGCCGACGCCGGCGGCCGGCTGGATGCGCGGATCACCGGAAACGTAACCGTGGTGGTGGAACTGCACGGGCTTTCCTCACTTCACTGTGTGGCTGGCTTTCGCCAAATCATGTGTTCTATATCGGAACAGATGGTTCGATAATAGAAATTGTGGTTATGCTTCAGTACTGTACGTCACACATGACCCGGGTTACAAGCGGCGCACTTCCCCGAAATACCAGGGGTTGACGGATAGTCGGAAGCGGTCCAGTATGTTTCGTATACGATTTCGTACCTGATGAGGAGAACGCTTTGGAGCAGGTCAACGACGACACCTTTGCAGCAGCACGCAAGGTGATCGCGGTGCACATCAACTACCCCAGCCGGGCAGCCCAGCGCGGCCGGACCCCGGCGCAGCCCTCCTACTTCCTGAAGCCGTCGTCCTCGCTGTCCCTGACCGGAACCGCCGTCGAACGCCCGGCCGGCTGCGAACTCCTTGGCTACGAGGGCGAGATCGCCATCATCATCGGCAAGGCGGCCCGCCGCGTCGACGTCGGGGACGCGTGGAGCCACGTCGCCGCGGTCACCGCCAGCAACGACCTTGGCGTGTACGACCTCCGCTACGCGGACAAGGGCTCCAACCTCCGGTCCAAGGGCGGCGACGGGTTCACCCCCGTGGGCCCGGCACTGATTCCGGCAGACGCCGTCGACCCCGCCAAACTGCGCATCCGCACGTGGCACAACGGCGACCTGGTCCAGGACGACACCACAGAAGACCTGCTCTTCCCGTTCGCCCGGCTCGTGGCGGACCTTTCCCAGCTGCTCACCCTCGAGGAGGGGGACATCATCCTCACCGGCACACCGGCCGGCGCGTCCGTCGCCGTCCCCGGTGATGTGCTGGAGGTGGAAGTCAGTACCGCCGACGGCGGGCTGAGCACCGGCCGCCTCACCACCACCGTTAAGGAAGGTACGACGGCGTTCGCCGACTTTGGTGCCCGGCCCAAGTCCGATGACCTGCAGCGGGAGGAAGCCTACGGCTCCCGGGAAGCAGCGGGCTTGCCAGCCGCCGGCTCTGCCCTGAGCGCGAAGCTGAAAGCCAAGCTGGAGAGCGTCTGCACCGCCACGCTGTCCTCCCAGCTGCGCAAGCGCGGCCTGAACAACGTCAGCATCGACGGCCTCACCGCCACCCGCCCGGATCGCAAGGTGGTGGGCCTGGCGCGGACCCTGCGCTACGTGCCCAACCGCGAGGACCTCTTCAAGACGCACGGCGGCGGCTTCAACGCCCAAAAACGCGCCATCGATTCCGTCAACGAGGGCGAAATCCTGGTCATGGAGGCCCGCGGCGAGAAGGGCACCGGCACCATCGGCGACATCCTGGCCCTGCGCGCCCAGGTCCGCGGCGCCGCCGCCATCATCACCGACGGCGGCGTCCGCGACTTCTCCGCCGTGGCCGCCATGGAGCTGCCCACCTACTACTCCAACCCGCACCCCGCCGTGCTGGGCCGCCGCCACATCCCGTGGGACACGGACATCACCATCGCCTGCGGCGGCACCACGGTGCAGCCCGGCGACATCATCGTGGCCGACTCCGACGGCATCCTGGTGATCCCGCCGGCCATCGCCGAGGAAGTCGCCGACGACTCCATCGCCCAGGAACGCGAAGAGGTCTTCATCGCCGAAATGGTGGAGCAGGGCCACAGCGTGGACGGGCTCTACCCGCTCAACGCGCAATGGCGCACGAAGTATGAGGAGTGGGAAGCGAGCAAGGCAAATGACTGAGACGGTTACAGCGGACACGATCACCGGCACCGCCGGCAGCAAGTCCGAGCAGGCCTACCAGGCCATCAAGGCGCGGATCGTGGAAGGCACCTACACGCCGGGCTACCGGCTGGTCCTGGCCGCCATCGCCAAGGACCTCGGCTTCAGCGTGGTCCCGGTCCGCGAAGCCATACGCCGCCTCGAGGCCGAAGGCCTGGTGAAGTTCGAACGCAACGTCGGGGCTACCGTGGCGGGCATCGACCCCACCGAGTACCTCTACACGATGCAGACCCTGAGCATTGTGGAGGGTGCGGCCACGGCCTTGTCTGCCCCGCTGGTTGGCGAGGCGGACATTGCCCGGGCCCGCGCCGTGAACGCCGAGATGCGCGATTGTCTGCAGCACTTCGACCCGGTCCGTTTCACCCGGCTCAACCAGGACTTCCACAGCGTCCTGTTCGAGCACTGCCCCAACCCGCACATCCTGGACCTGGTCCACCGCGGCTGGAACCGGCTGGCATCACTGCGGTCCTCAACCTTCCGCTTTGTTCCCGGCCGGGCCCACGAATCCGTGGACGAACACGAGGCCCTGCTCCGGCTCATTGAAACCGGCGCTGACGCCGACACCATCGAAAAAGCAGCACGGCTCCACCGCAGCGCCACCCTTGACGCCTACCTCGCCCAAGCAACCTCCAAAGACCACAGTTAGGACCTCAACGATGACGACCCCTGTAGAAACAGCAGCAAAGCACTACGTTCCCGAGAACCTGCCCACCCACATCCAGCACTTCATCAACGGCAAGTTCGTTGACTCCGTGGGCGGGAAGACCTTCGATGTCCTGGATCCGGTCTCCAACCAGAACTACGCCACCGCCGCGGCCGGCCAGAAGGAAGACATCGACCTCGCCGTCGCCGCCGCCCGCGAAGCGTTCACCAGCGGCCCGTGGCCCAAGATGAAGCCCCGCGAACGCGCCAAGGTCCTGAACCGGATCGCCGACGCCGTCGAGGCACAGGAAAGCCGCCTCGCCGAGCTGGAAACCTTTGACACCGGCCTGCCCATCACCCAGGCCAAGGGCCAGGCGCTGCGCGCGGCGGAGAACTTCCGCTTCTTCGCGGACCTGATCGTGGCCCAGTTCGACGACGCCATGAAGGTCCCCGGCTCGCAGATCAACTACGTCAACCGCAAGCCGATCGGCGTCGCCGGGCTCATCACCCCGTGGAACACCCCGTTCATGCTCGAGTCCTGGAAGCTCGCCCCGGCCCTGGCCACCGGCAACACCGTGGTCCTCAAGCCGGCCGAGTTCACCCCGCTGTCCGCATCCCTATGGGCCACCATCTTCAAGGAAGCCGGCCTGCCGGACGGCGTCTTCAACCTGGTCAACGGCCTGGGCGAGGAGGCCGGCGACGCGCTGGTCAAGCACCCGGACGTCCCGCTGATCTCCTTCACCGGCGAGACCACCACGGGGCAGACCATCTTCCGCAACGCCGCCGCCAACCTCAAGGGCCTGTCCATGGAGCTCGGCGGCAAGTCCCCGTGCGTGGTGTTCGCCGACGCCGACCTGGACGCCGCGATCGACTCCGCCCTGTTCGGCGTCTTCTCCCTCAACGGCGAGCGCTGCACCGCCGGCTCCCGGATCCTGGTGGAACGCGCCATCTACGACGAGTTCTGCGACAAGTACGCCGCCCGCGCCAAGAACATCGTGGTCGGCGATCCCCACGATCCCAAGACGCAAGTGGGTGCCCTGGTCCACCCGGAGCACTACGAGAAGGTCGCTTCCTACGTGGAGATCGGCAAGTCCGAAGGCCGGCTGCTGGCCGGCGGCGGACGGCCGGAAGGCCTGCCGGAGGGTAACTACATCGCCCCCACCGTCTTCGCGGATGTCTCCCCCGACGCCCGGATCTTCCAGGAGGAGATCTTCGGTCCCGTCGTCGCCATTACCCCGTTCGAGAACGACGACGAAGCCCTCGCCCTCGCGAACAACACGAAGTACGGCCTGGCGGCCTACATCTGGACCCAGAACCTGACCCGGGCCCACAACTTCTCGCAGAACGTGGAAGCCGGCATGGTGTGGCTGAACAGCCACAACGTCCGCGACCTGCGCACCCCGTTCGGCGGGGTCAAGGCCTCCGGCCTGGGCCATGAGGGCGGCTACCGCTCCATCGATTTCTACACCGACCAGCAGGCCGTGCACATCACGCTCGGCTCCGTCCACACCCCCAAATTCGGCGCGTAACCGGTAAAACCGGCCGCCCGCCGTCGTACTTCCAGACCCCTTTCAAAGAAGAGAGAACATCATGACCAACTTCGTTCCCACCCCCACTGTCCCGGCACCGGACATCGTCCGCTGCGCCTACATGGAAATCGTGGTCACGGACCTCGCCAAGTCGCGCGAGTTCTACGTCGACGTCCTGGGCCTGCACGTCACCGAAGAGAATGAAAACACCATCTACCTCCGCTCCCTGGAGGAGTTCATCCACCACAACCTGGTGCTCCGCCAGGGCCCCATCGCCGCGGTGGCAGCGTTCGCGTACCGGGTGAAGTCCCCCGCCGAGGTGGACGCCGCCGAGGCCTACTACCGCGAACTCGGCTGCCGGGTAGAGCGCCGCAAGGAAGGCTTCACCAAGGGCATCGGCGACTCCGTCCGCGTCGAGGACCCGCTGGGCTTCCCGTACGAGTTCTTCTACGAGACCGAGCACGTCGAGCGCCTCACCCAGCGCTATGACCTCTACTCCGCCGGTGAACTGGTCCGCCTGGACCACTTCAACCAGGTCACCCCGGACGTGCCCCGCGGCCGCGCCTACCTGGAGGACCTCGGCTTCCGCGTGTCCGAGGACATCAAGGACTCCGACGGCGTCACCTACGCCGCGTGGATGCACCGCAAGCAGACCGTGCACGACACCGCCCTGACCGGCGGCAACGGCCCGCGCATGCACCACGTCGCCTTCGCCACGCACGAGAAGCACAACATCATCCAGATCTGCGACAAGATGGGCGCCCTGCGCATCAGCGACAGGATCGAACGCGGCCCCGGCCGGCACGGCGTCTCCAACGCTTTCTACCTCTACATCCTGGACCCGGACGGCCACCGCATCGAGATCTACACCCAGGACTACTACACCGGCGACCCGGACAACCCCACCATCACCTGGGACGTCCACGACAACCAGCGCCGCGACTGGTGGGGCAACCCCGTCGTCCCGTCCTGGTACACTGAGGCCTCCCTGGTCCTGGACCTGGACGGCAACCCGCAGCCGGTCATCGAGCGCGAGGAAAAGAGCGAAATGGCCGTCACCGTCGGCGCCGACGGCTTCTCCTACACCCGCAAGGAAGGGTCCTCCGAAGACGACCGGACGGGCTTCAAGCTGGGAGCCCAGGTCTAAGCCATGCTGGACGCGAAGACGATCGAGGCCATCGCGGACGAGCTGGTGGAAGCCGGCCGGACCCGCACCCCTGTGCCCCGCCTGACTGCCCGCTACCCGGACATGACGGTGGAGGACTCCTACGCGGTGCAGCAGCTGTGGCGGCGCCGCAACGAGGACGCCGGCCGGACCCTGGTGGGGCGCAAGATCGGCCTCACGTCCAAAGCCATGCAGGCCGCCACCGGCATCACGGAACCGGACTACGGTGCCATTTTCGATGACATGGTGCTGGAAACCGGCTGCTCCGTTTCATGGGACAGGTACACCCACCCCCGAGTAGAGGTGGAGCTGGCATTCGTCCTGAAGGACGGGCTCAAAGGCCCCGGCTGCACCATCTTCGACGTCCTCAACGCCACCGACTACGTGGTTCCGGCCCTGGAAATCCTCGATTCGAGGATCGAGATGGAGGGCCGGACCATCGTGGACACCATCTCCGACAACGCCGCCATGGGCGCCATGGTGGTGGGCGGCCGGCCGGTGAAGCCGGACGCCGTCGACCTCCGCTGGGTCTCCGCGATCCTCTACAAGAACCAGACCGTGGAGGAAACCGGCGTCGCCGCGGGCGTCCTGGACCACCCGGCCAACGGCGTGCACTGGCTGGCCAATAAGATCGCCGCCCACGGCGATTCGATGAAGGCCGGCGACATCATCCTGGCCGGTTCCTTCACCCGCCCGCTCTGGGTGTACAAGGGCGACACCGTCCACGCCGACTACGGACCCCTCGGGAGCGTCACATGCCGCTTCGAATAGAAGATACCTTCCGGTCCGCCCTGGAAAGCGCGGACCGGCCGCTGGCCGGCATGTGGGTCTGCTCCGGCAGCCCGCTCATCGCCGAGCTCTGCGCCGGGTCCGGCCTGGACTGGCTGCTGGTGGATGCCGAACACAGCCCCAACGGGCTCGAGTCCATCCTGGCCCAGCTCCAGGCCATCCACGGCTACCCGGTCCACACCCTGGTCCGGCCGCCGGTGAACGACACTGTGCTGATCAAGCAGTATCTTGACCTGGGCGTGCAGAACCTGCTGGTCCCGATGGTCAATTCCGTGGCCGAAGCGGAGGCCGCGGTGGCGGCCACGCGCTACCCGCCGCACGGCGTCCGCGGCGTCGGTTCCGCGCTTGCCCGCGCCGCCCGCTGGAACCGGGTCCCGGACTATCTGGCCCGGGCATCGGAGACCGTCAGTGTCACCATGCAGATCGAATCCACGGCTGCGGTTGAGGCGGTAGAGGACATCCTGAAGGTCGACGGCGTGGACGCCATCTTCGTCGGGCCCTCCGACCTCGCGGCCTCCATGGGGCTGCTGGGCCAGCAGGAACACCCCGAGGTGCGCGCCGCCGTCGAACACTGCCTCGCCGCCGCAAAGGCGGCCGGCAAACCCGCCGGCGTCAACGCCTTCGCCCCCGCCACCGCCCGTGCCTACCTCGACGCCGGTGCCTCCTTCATCCTGGTCGGCGCCGACGTCGCCCTCCTCGCACGCGGCTCCGAAGCCCTCGCCGCCGAGTACGTCCAGCCGTCCGACGGCGACAGCCCGGCCAGCTACTAGACCGCACCCAAATCCTTCCCTTTCCCGAGGAGACTCCCGCATGACCACTTCGCCCGTACTATCCCCTGCCATCTCACCGGAACGCGAGGCCTCATTGCTCGCGTCTGTGCCCACCGGTCTGCTGATCAACGGCCAGTGGCGGGATGCGTCCGACGGCGGCACGTTCGACGTCCATGACCCCGCCACCGGGGAGGTGCTCGCCACCCTCGCCTCCGCCACCAGCGAAGATGCTGTTGCCGCGCTCGACGCAGCCGACGCGGCCCAGGCGTCCTGGGCGCAGACCGCACCCCGGGTGCGGGCCGAGATCCTGCGCCGCGCCTTCGACCTGGTCACCGAACGCGCCGAGGACTTCGCCCTGCTGATGACCCTGGAAATGGGCAAGCCGCTGGCCGAAGCCCGCGGCGAAGTCACCTACGGCGCCGAGTTCCTGCGCTGGTTCTCCGAAGAGGCAGTCCGCGACTACGGCCGCTACCTCACCACTCCCGAGGGCAAAAACAAGATCCTGGTCCAGCACAAACCGGTGGGCCCGTGCCTGCTGATCACCCCGTGGAACTTCCCGCTCGCCATGGCAACCCGCAAGGTCGCACCGGCCGTCGCGGCCGGCTGCACCATGGTCCTCAAGCCGGCCAAACTCACACCGCTGACCGCGCAGTACTTCGCGCAGACCATGCTCGAGGCCGGCCTGCCCGCCGGAGTCCTCAACGTCGTCGCCTCTTCCAGTGCTGCCGGCATATCCGGGCCGCTGCTGAAGGACTCAAGGTTGCGCAAGGTCTCCTTCACCGGTTCCACCCCGGTGGGCAAGCGCCTCATGGCCGACGCCGCGCAGAACGTCCTGCGGACCTCCATGGAGCTAGGCGGGAACGCCCCGTTCATCGTGTTCGAGGACGCCGACCTGGATGCCGCCGTCGAAGGGGCCATGGCCGCCAAAATGCGGAACATGGGCGAGGCCTGCACGGCCGCCAACCGCTTCCTCGTCCACGAATCCGTCGCCCAGGAATTCACCGGCAAATTCGCCGCCGCCATGGGCGCCCTGACCACCGGCCGCGGAACCGACTCCGCCACGAAAGTGGGCCCGCTGATCGACGCCGGCGCCCGGGACGACGTGCACGCCCTGGTGAGTGCCGCCGTCGACGCCGGAGCCACCGCCATCACCGGCGGCGCACCTCTGGACGGGCCCGGCTACTTTTACCAACCCACCGTGCTCGGCGGCGTGCCAACAACGCCGAGATCCTCCGCCAGGAAATCTTCGGACCTGTCGCCCCCGTGACCACCTTCAGCTCGGAAGAGGACGCCATCAAGCTGGCGAACGCCAGCGAGTACGGCCTCGCGTCCTACCTCTACAGCCGCGACTTCAACAGGATCCTGCGCGTGGCCGAACAGATCGAATTCGGCATGGTCGGCTTCAACGCCGGCGTCATCTCCAACGCCGCAGCCCCCTTCGGCGGCGTCAAACAATCCGGACTCGGCCGCGAAGGCGGTTCAGAAGGCATCGCCGAGTACACCACCACCCAATACATCGGCATCGCCGACCCCTATGCGAACTGACACAGCGACTGTCCACACAGCAAGGAAAACCCTTGAGTACTGTCCCGCACGGGCAACGCGGCTCGGCAAGGGATAACCGCCGCGTAGCGTTCGCCACCATCATCGGCACGCGCTGTTCTGGCTGGTGAACACCGGGAACTACGCGCTCGGTGCGATCATCGGCGGCGCCTTCGCCCCGATGATCGCCACGGCCCTGGTCCAGGCCACCGGGACAACGGCCTCGGTGTCCGTCTACCTGCTCATCGTCGCCCTCGTTTCGACGGCCGCTCTCCTGGTGATCCGCGAACGCAGGGGCATCGACCTGGGCATCAACAACCAGGCCGAGCAGGAGGTCGGTGCCACCGTCTTCGACCGGCGCCAGGCGGACTCGGCCGACGCTGCAGTTCGCCCCAAGTCAAGGGTTCTGCACCCAAAGACAAGCCACCGGCCACCCGTGCGGACAACACTTGGGTATGCCCGCCTCGCCGCCCGGCTGAGCGCACTTTCCTACTCGAAGTGGAGTACCTCTTGGAAACCTACGATGCCCTCCTCGCATCCATCACCGCAGGCCCCGGCCAGGAGACCCGGACCATTTTCGATCCCGCCACCGGCGGCGTCGTCGGCCAGGCCCCGGTCCACACCGTCCAGGACCTCGAGACCGCGGTAGCCGCGGCCACCGCCGCGCAGCCTTCCTGGGCCGCACTGGGCCACGACGCCAGGTCCGCCGCGCTGCTCAAGGCCGCCGACGCCGTCGAACGCTCCGCCGAGGAACTCGCCCAACTGCTCTCCCGCGAACAGGGCAAACCCCTCAACGGCCCCAACGCCCGCTTCGAGGTCGGCGCCTGCGCCGCCTGGCTCCGCGCCGCCGCCGCCACCGAACTCAAACCCGAAGTCATCGTCGACGACGGCGAAACCTACGCCGAACTCCACTACAAACCCATCGGCGTCGTCGGCGCCATCGGCCCCTGGAACTGGCCCATGATGATCACCATCTGGCAGATCGCCCCCGCCCTCAGAATGGGCAACACCGCCGTCGTCAAACCCTCCAAAATGACACCCCTCTCCGTCCTGGCCCTGATCAAGGTCCTCAACGAAGAACTCCCCGACGGCGTACTGCACGTCATCCCCGGCGACCGCGAAGTCGGCGCCCGCCTCGCCGAACACCCCGCCATCGGCAAAATCATGTTCACCGGCTCCACCGCCGCCGGCCGCGCCATCATTCGCTCGTCAGCCGATACGGTCAAACGCCTCACCCTGGAACTGGGCGGCAACGACGCCGGCATCGTCCTGCCCGACGCCGACCCCACAACCATCGCCCAGGACCTCTTCTGGGGCGCCTTCATCAACACCGGCCAGACCTGCGCCGCCCTCAAACGCCTCTACGTCCACGACACCATCTACGAGGCCGTCTGCGACGAACTCACCACCGTCGCCGCCGCGATGCCCATGGGCGTGGGCACCGACGAAAACAACGTCCTCGGCCCGCTCCAAAACAAAGCCCAGTACGACATCGTCGCCACCCTCGTCCAAGCCGCCAAAGACAGCGGCGCGAAGATCCTGCTCGGCGGCAACCCCGACCCGGCCCAGCCCGGCTACTTCTACCCCACCACCCTCGTGGCCGACATCGACAACACCAACCCCCTCGTCACCGAAGAACAGTTCGGCCCCGCCCTGCCCATCATCCGCTACACCACCGTCGACGAAGCAGTGGAGATGGCCAACGCCCTCGACGTCGGACTCGGCGCCTCCGTCTGGTCCCCCAACCTCACCGCAGCCCGCGAAGTCGCCGCCCGCATCCAAGCCGGCACCGTCTGGATCAACAAACACGGCGCCGTCGACCCCCGCATCCCCTTCGGCGGCGCCAAACAATCCGGCTACGGCCTCGAATTCGGCGTCGAAGGCCTCAAACACCTCGGCGTCCCCCAAATCATCAACGGCTAACCGGAACACCGAAACCCAACAGCAGGACAAAAGGGCCGCCGTCGCAACAACGCGACGGCGGCCCCTGCCGTTCTTCGGCTCCCGGGGTTTGCTTCCGCCGGCCGTCACCTGGGCGTCGGTTTCCCGGTCCACGGCGGCTCCGGCCATAGACTGAAGCCATGCCCCAGACCGGACTCGCCGCCAGCAAACGCTTCCTTCGCGGCCGGATCAGGACAGGGATGGTCCGGAGCCGGAATTCGCTGGTTCCTGCGATCCAGATGACCGTCGGCGCAGTGGCTGCGTATGGGTTTGCGGAGTTCGTCCTGGGGCACACCGGGCCGCTGTTCGCGGCCACGTCCGCCCTGATTGCCCTGGGTTTCTCCCGCGACCTGCGTTTGCGGAGGGTGATGGAGGTGGGGCTGGGATGCACCCTCGGCATTGCCGTGGGTGACTTGCTGGTCCACTGGCTCGGGGCGGGGATCTGGCAGGCCGCCGTGGTGCTTTTGACGTCAATCCTGCTGGCCCGTTTCCTGGACAGCGGCAATATCTTCACCACGCAGCTGGCGCTGCAGTCCGTGCTGGTGGTGCTGCTGCCGGCGCCTGCCGGCGGGCCATTCACGCGCAGCATCGATGCCGTGGTGGGCGGCGTGGTTGCCCTGCTGATCACCATCCTGGTGCCGAAAGACCCCCGCCGGGAACCGCGCAGGGACGTGCAGAAGCTGCTCCATGAACTGGCAGAAGTACTGCGGGAATGCGCGGCGGCACTGCTGGAGAGTGACTCCACCCGGGCGTGGCATGCCCTGGTCCGCGGACGGAACAGCCAGCCCCTGGTGGATGCCATGCGGCATTCGCTCCGCGCATCCGGTGAGGTGGCCACGCTGGCGCCCGCCTACCGGCGGCACCGGGACGAACTGGACCGGCTGGAGCAATCGCTGGAGTTCATTGACCTTGCCCTCCGCAACAGCCGCGTCTTTGCCCGCCGGCTCACCAGTTCCATCAACCACGCCGCGCTGTCCGACGAGGCCACCGAGAATATCGCAGAGGTTCTGCAGGAGACGGCGGCGGCGGTGGACGAGCTCTCGCTCGGCCTCGCCGAAGTGCAGGAGGGGGCCCGCCATGCCCACCTGCGCAGCGCACGGCAGGACCTGGGTGATATCGCCGGGCGACTGCATCCCAGGATGCTGAAAGTGCAGAAGCTGGAGGGCGAAACGGTGGTGATGCTGTTCCGGCCGCTCATGGTGGACCTGTTGGAAGCCGCCGGCATCGATTCCCACGAGGCCCGCGACCTCCTGCCCCCGCTTTAGAGGGCCCACGGCCGCAGGGTTCCCTGGCCGAGCTTGCGAGGTGAGGGTGCGGCCGGGGATTGTCGGACCCGACGGATACTGTGGAGCAATGGCTACAAAGACTTCCCGGGTTTCCAAGGCACCGGGCTATAAGTGCGCCGAATGCGGCTGGACTACGGTCAAGTGGGTGGGCAGGTGCGGTGAGTGCCAGGCATGGGGCACCGTTGAGGAAACCGGCGCCGCGGTAGCGCGTACGACGGCGGCCACCACGGTTCTGGTGCCCGCCCGCCCCATTGCCGAGGTTGACGCGACCACCGCCGCATACCTGCCTACCGGCGTGGATGAACTCGACCGCGTGCTCGGCGGCGGCGTGGTGCCCGGCGCCGTCATCCTGCTCGCGGGCGAGCCCGGTGTGGGCAAGTCGACGCTGCTGCTGGA
Source organism: Arthrobacter sp. NPDC057013 (assembly GCF_042674585.1). NCBI lineage: Bacteria > Bacillati > Actinomycetota > Actinomycetes > Micrococcales > Micrococcaceae > Arthrobacter > Arthrobacter sp. NPDC057013. The sequence continues at coordinate 42,788 of NZ_JBHUSE010000017.1, read as the reverse complement.
CGTTGCCGCCAAGTTCGCCCGGACCGGGCAGAGCGTCCTGTATGTGACCGGCGAGGAATCCGCCGCCCAGGTGAAGCTGAGGGCGGAGCGGATCAGCGCCATCGCGGACACCCTCTACCTGTCCGCGGAGACCGACCTCGGCCAGGCGCTCGGCCAGGTGGAGAAGGTGGAGCCGAAGCTGCTGGTGGTGGACTCCGTGCAGACGCTTAGCAGTGCGGACGTCGAGGGCAGCGCCGGCGGAGTTTCCCAGGTCCGCGAGGTGGCTGCCTCGATCATTTCCACGGCCAAGCGCCGGAACATGACCACGCTGCTGGTTGGGCACGTGACCAAGGACGGCTCCATCGCAGGTCCCCGCATGCTGGAGCACCTCGTGGACGTGGTGTGCCAGTTCGAGGGTGAGCGCCACTCCCGCCTTCGGCTGCTGCGGGCGGTCAAGAACCGCTACGGGCCCACCGATGACGTGGGCTGCTTCGACCTCACCGAGGACGGCATCCTGGGCCTTGCCGATCCGAGCGGGCTGTTCGTCACCCGCACCAAAGAGCCCGTATCCGGTACCTGCATCACCGTCACCATGGAGGGCCGCCGGCCGCTGCTGGCTGAGGTGCAGTCCCTGCTTGCGGAGACCCAGAACTCACAGCCGCGCCGGGCAACCAGCGGCCTGGACAGTTCGCGCGTGTCCATGCTCCTGGCTGTGCTGCAGCAGCGTGCCGGACGCCAGCTGCACAAAGACGATTCCTATGTTGCCACGGTGGGCGGCGTGAAGCTCAGCGAGCCTGCCACCGACCTCGCGATCGCGCTGGCCGTGGCGTCCGCGAAGGAGAAGAAACCCCTGCCGCAGCGCCTCATAGCGTTTGGGGAAGTGGGCCTGGCTGGCGAAGTGCGTCCCGTGCCGGGAATCAACCAGCGCATCCAGGAGGCTCACCGGCTCGGCTTCACGCACGCCGTCGTTCCCGCGAGCCCCACCGGTCCAGGCCCGGTCCCCGCCGGCTTTAGCGTCAGGGAGGTCGGCCACCTGACCGAGGTCCTGGAACTGCTCATCGGCAAACCCTGAGCAGCCATTCAAAAGCACCCCGCACCTCCACTGGCCTTCCAGGGGAGGTGCGGGCCGCTGCCTTTATGGACGGAGTGTTTGGGCTACTTCTTGACCGCCCGCGTGCGGGCCAGGGCAGTGGCGCCCGCGGCGAGGCCAAGCAGACCCGCCACCAGCCCGATCCAGCCGACGACCTGGCCGTCGTTGGAGTCGGTGCCTTCCGATGCCGAGCCGGCCGGTGCTGCATCGGGCGTCGCGCTTGCGGACCCTTCAGCGGACTCCGCCGCAGTGACCACGAACGACGGCGCCGGGTGGTGTTCCTCCGCCTCGGCCGGTGCTGAGGCGGCGGAGGAAGCCGCCGAGGGGCTTGCGGAGGAGGTGGCGGACGCGTGGTCGTGCCCGCCCTCGGCCGCGTCCGCCCAGTTAACGGTGGTTCCGTCGGTGTAGCCCTGGGCGGCGGGCAGCATCATGGTGGTGCCGGCGGCCGGAAGCCGGCCCACGGACAGCGTGAAGGTCTGGAATTCGTTCTGCCCGATCTGGTGGGCGGCATCCGCGGTCCAGATCACGCTGGTGGGCGCCTTGGTGACTGTTGCGCCTGCAATCTCCACAGGCCTGGGCAGGGTAGTGGTGACCACCTGCGCCTTCCAGCCGTCCATCGGCTTCACGGAGACCGAGGTCAGTGGGGTGTCAGTGGGGAGCTTGACTTCCAGCCGGTTGGTCTTGGCCGTCCCGGACTCGTTCGGAACGCTGAAGGTCAGCTTGGTGAAGCCGCCCTCGGCGGTTGCGGAGGGGTCAACCGTGACGTGCGCGGAGGCTGCGGCGGCACCGGCGGCGAGAAGGCCGGCTGTGAGGGAGGCGGCTGCTGCGGTCTTGAGGGTACGGCGGATGGAGGTGTTCATGGGGGTGGTGCCTTTCAGGAAATCAGACGGGGCCCATGCGCCGTCAAAGCGACAAAGCTTTGGCGTCACGGGCAGGTAGCTGCGCGCCGCCGTCGGACCTGCCTGAAAAACGGAACCGTCCGGAATGGAAAGGCCCGTTCTGCAAGGAAACCTGTTTAGGCGGCGAAAGGCACCGGCGGCCCGCGCCGGGTTGGCAGGTGCACGCCGGCCCTCGTCCGTGGGAGGACGGCCGGCACCGGCAAGGGCATGGGGACCCGCCCGGGAAGGATGACGGCCGGTTCGGGCCAGCGGAAAAGCGGCTGCAGCCACGAGGCAAGTGCTGCCAGAACGCGTTCCCCGCGGGCCAGCAGGGCTGCGGTGCAGACGGTGGCAATGGCGTGCGCAACGAACATGACGCCGTCGGATGCAGCGATGTGGACGCTTTCGGCCGTGGCGCCTGCGAATGCCGGCTCCACGGCTGCACCCGTATGGCCGGCATGGCCCGGCAGCAGGGCAGCTGACCCCGGCGCGGCAGTATCCGCGCCGGCCAGGGCCTCGAAGGCCCAGTGCAGCCAGAGCTGGCCGGCGCCCAGAAGACCGACCAGGGACGGCCAGGAAAGCCGGAACCGGGTCAGGGCGGCGACGGGAACCAGAGTCACGGCGGTCAGCGCTGCCAGGATGGCCGCGGCGGGAAGCTGGCCGCCGCCAGCGAGGTGCCCGCCGGCGGCAAACCCGACAACGAGGGAGCCGATCAGCCCGGTGCGGAAAAGCCGGAACGAGGCACGGGGCATCATCAGCGGTCCTTTCCACAAGATCGACGGGCAGAGCGGGCGTCACAGCAATTCTAAGGGCCGCCGGAACCACGGCCCTTTGCCCATCCTCCCCGGACCACCATTCCGGGCGGCCCAGAGCTGCAAAAAACGGGGCAATGTCCAAGGTTTTCCCACGCTGTGGTGTTTACGGTCGGGGTGTCACAGCAGTTGCGGGCCTGGTGGAGGGAGGCACCGATGGATCTCCGAGGTCCCCTGCGCCTCTTCCGCGCAGCCCTGGTCACTTCCCTGGCGTTCTCCCTGGCTGTGGGCGGCCACGTCCTGGGTGGCGGACAGCTTCCGGGCGCCGCGGCACTTGCCGGATCTGCCGCAGTCCTGCTGGCCCCGGCCGCCTGGCTCGCCCGGCGGCAGCTGTCGTTCGCCACCCTGTTCGGTGTGCTCAGCGCCGGCCAAGTCATGCTGCACACCGCCTTCACGGACCTCGCCCCCGGCGCTTCCTGCCTGCCCCAACTGCCGCTTTCCCAGTTGCCGCTGGCCGGCACTTTGGCGCACAGCGGGCACGCGGGCCTGAGCTGCTCGGCCGCAATGGAAAACATGTCCATGGGTACCGGCGGCAATTCACCCGCCATGCTGGCAGGCCACGCCCTCGCCACGCTTGCCACCGTCTGGCTGCTGTGGAGCGGCGAGGCCGCACTGTGGCAGCTCCTGGCCTGGCTCCGCCCGCTGGTACGGCTCCCCCGCCCCGCCGGGTTCACGCCCGCCATGCACCGCCCCGGGGCATGGCCCACAGTTTTTGTCGCATCCCACCGCCGCAAGCTGCGGCACGACACCCTTCGCGGCCCGCCCTTCACGGCCCTCCCGCGCACCATTCAGTAACTTCCTCCGCATGGCTGTTCAGCCTGCGGAGGGGTGCCGGGACGCTGCCTGACCATCCATCACCCCACGCTGCCCCTCGGCACGCCCCACGGCGCGAGCACGTCACCCGGCGCGAACGCGCGGCAGCACCGCGAAAGGCTTTGTCATGACTGCTTCAACAACCCGTGCCCTGAAGTTCCGGACCACGAAAACTTCTGCACCGAAAACTTCTGTACTAAAAACTTCTGCACTGAAGTCCGTCACCGTCACAGCGGCAGCGGCCGGCCTTATGGTCCTGGGCGTTGGTTCGGCTTCCGCCCACGTCCACGTGGACCCGGCGTCCACCTCTGCCGGCGGCTTCTCGCAGCTGACCTTCCGGGTTCCCAACGAGTCCGAAACGGCCAAGACCACCAAGGTCACCGTCACACTGCCCACGGCCACGCCGTTCACGTCCGTTTCGGTCAAGCCCATGGATGGCTGGACGGCGAAGATCACCGAGGCTGCCCTGCCCGCTCCGGTCACCGTGGAAGGAGCCAAGATCACCAAGGCCGCCGCCACGGTCACGTGGACTGCCGATGCAGCCCACCAGCTCGGGCAGCATGAATACCAGACGTTCTCCATCTCGGTGGGACGCCTGCCCGATGCCGGGACCACCGTGTCGCTGCCGGCCGCACAAACCTACTCCGACGGAACGGTGGTGAACTGGAACCAGCCGGAGACCGCCGGCAAGCCCGAACCCGAGCACCCGGTTCCCTCCTTCGTCACCACCGTGGCAGCGGACGAGCACTCCCATGCGGCACCGGCTCCCGCCGCAGAGACGGCAGCTGCGGACACGGCATCTACCGACACCGCAGACACCTCGGCGGCGTCGTCAACCACCCAGGTCACGGCTGCTCCGGACAACACGTTCGGCATCGCGGGCCTCGGGGCGGGCCTGCTGGGCCTGGCAGCGGGGACCGCGGCCCTGGTGCGGACCAGGAAGCGTTAACGTCAGGCGCTGGTGACCACGAGCGCCGCGCTGTGCCCGCCGAACCCGAAGGCATTGACGAGTCCCGCCGTCGCGGTGCTGCCGCTGACGGCACCGGTGATGACGTTGAGGTCCACGTCGGGATCAAGGGAAGCCACGTTGTAGGTGCCGGGCAGGTCTCCGGTGCGGAGTGCCTGCAACGTGGCGATGGCGGCCAGCGCACCCGCTCCGCCGAGCAGGTGACCGGTGAGGGACTTCGTGGACGTCACCGGCACCTGGTCGCCCGCAATGGCCTTGATGGCCTGCGCCTCCAGCCGGTCTCCCACGGGCGTGGAGGTGGCGTGCGCGTGCACGAACCCGATGTCCGTGCCACGGAGGCCGGCGGAGGCCAGGGCCTTCTCCATGACCCGCACCTGCATGTCCGGATCGGCCGCAACGATGTCGTTCGCGTCCGAGGTCACGGCCGCCCCGGCAATGCCGCCCAGGACCTCGGCGCCGCGGGCACGCGCGTGGTTCTCGCTTTCCAGCACCACGATCCCCGCTCCCTCGGACAGCACGAACCCGTCGCGGTCCCGGTCGAACGGCCGCGAAGCCCGCTCCGGCTCGTCATTGCGCGTGGAGAGCGCCCGGATCTGGGAAAAACCGGCGATGATCAGCTCATTGACGGAGGCGTCCACGCCGCCGGCAATTACGACGTCGGCCGCGCCGGACCTGATCATTTCGGCACCCTGGGCAATCGCCTCGGCCCCGGACGCACAGGCGCTGACAGGTGTGCGTGCCCCGCCCTTCGCGCCCAGGTCGATTGAAACCCACGCGGACGGCCCGTTCACCATGAGCCGGGTCAGGGTGTGCGGGGAAACCTTGCGCGGGCCGCCGTTGTCCAGCTCCCTGACCTGGGCCAGCACGGTGTCCATGCCGCCATACGCCGAGCCGATCACGACGGCGAGCCGCTCCGGTTCGACGGCGGGTTTCCCCGCCTGCTCCCACGCTTCGCGCGAGGCTACGAGCGCCAGCTGGCCGCAGCGGTCCATCCGCTTCAGCTCGCGGGTGCTGAGGAAAGCGCCAAGGTCTGCGGTGACCCGCCCGGCGATGCGCACCGGCAGAGCCTCGGCCCAGCCGTCCTCCAGTGCCGCGATGCCCGACCGGCCGGTCAGCATCGCCTGCCAGGTCTCGGCCACTGTGTCCCCGAGCGGGTTCATGGATCCCATGCCGGTTACGACGACCCTGGTTGCTCCTGAAACGCTGGCTGACGTTGCGGCGGACGGCTGGTTTGTGGACACGGCGATACCTTGCTTCGTTGGTTGGGAGACCGTTCGGGAGCTGTGGCCCCGGTTGGTGCAGCTACTTCGCGGGGTTGTGCGTCCCGATAGGTACCAGCGTCAGGTCCGGGTGGTTCTTCTCGATGCGGCGCAGGGCCCAGACGTCGTTGAAAAGGGCCAGGTATTCGCCGTCGGACCGCAGCAGCACCTCGGCGCCCGGCACGTTGGCCAGGGCAGGCATGGCATCCGCCGTCGAGATCCTGGCCATGGAGTATGGAAGTCGTTCCAGGCGCATGGGCGCGCTGAAGTCGTGCGCCATGCGGTCCTCCACCACTTCGAACTGCATGGGTCCGACCGCGGCAAGCACGGGCGCCTGGTCACCGCGGACGTCGGAACGCAGCACCTGGATGACGCCCTCGTGCTCGAGCTGCTCGATGCCGCGGCGGAACTGCTTGAAGCGGCTGGGGTCCTTGGACCGGGCAACCTGGAAATGCTCGGGGGCGAACAGCGGGATGGCCGGGAACTCCACGGCTTCCTCAAGGAAAAGGCTGTCCCCGACGCGCAGCGAGGACGCGTTGACCAGGCCCACGACGTCGCCCGGGTAGGCCTCGTCGATGACCTCGCGTTCGCGGCCGAAGACCTGCTGCGCGTACTTCGTGGCGAAGGACTTGCCGGTCCGGGTCTGGGTGACCACCATGCCGCGCTCGAACACCCCGGAGCAGACACGGATGAACGCAACGTGGTCGCGGTGGGCCTTGTTCATGCCGGCCTGGACCTTGAAGACGAAGCCGGAGAACGGCGATTCGACGGCACGCGGGGTGCCCTCGATGTCCGGCCGGGGCGCGGCGGGCGGGGCGAAGTCCACCAGCGCATCCAGGAGTTCCTTGACGCCGAAGTTCAGCGCCGCGGAGCTGAACAGGATGGGCGTGGCCTTGCCGGCGTGGAAGCTCTCGACGTCGAAGGCGAGGTTGGACTCGATGACCAGGCCCGCCTCGTCGACGGCGTCCGTCCAGTTATCGCCCTGGCTTTCGGCAGCTTCTTCGGGGGTGAAGTATTCGGTGAGGGCGATACTGGCGCCGGCGTTGTTCCGCTGGAAACGCGCGAACCTGTCATTGCGCAGGTCCCAGACACCCCGGAAATCACCGGAGATGCCCACGGCCCAGGTCAGCGGCATGGGCTGCAGCCCGGTGCGCTCGGTGATCTCATCCATGAGGGCCAGCGCATCAAGGCCGGGGCGGTCCCACTTGTTGATGACCGTGATGATGGGGAGGTTCCGCTGCTTGCAGACCTCGAACAGCTTCATGGTCTGGGTCTCGAGGCCCTTCGCCGCGTCGACCAGCATCACGGCGCAGTCGACGGCGGCGAGCACGCGGTAGGTGTCCTCGGAGAAGTCGGCGTGGCCGGGGGTGTCCAGCAGGTTGATGACGGTGTCCCGGTAGGAGAACTGCAGTGCGGCCGAGCTGATGGAAATACCGCGGTCCTTCTCCATCTGCATCCAGTCCGAGACCGTCTCCTTGCGGTTGGCCTTGCCGCTGGACGCGCCCGCGGTGCCGATCACCTTGGCATGCAGGGCGAGCGCCTCGGTAAGCGTGGACTTGCCGGCGTCGGGGTGGGAGATGACGGCGAACGTCCGGCGCCGGGAGGCCTGCTTATGGATCTCGTGCACTCGGGCGGGGCTCTGCACTTCTTGGGACACGGTGCTACTTTCACTGCGATCCGCGGGGGATCAATGTTGGAAAAGGTGGCGGCGGAACCTGCCGGCCAAGGCTTCAAGTTTATCGCAGCGGCGGAATCCGCACCGAAGACGGCCCAAAAGTGCCCCTCAACCGGCCGCCGTCGAGCGCACTCCGAAGGCCTCTCCTGCAGGCCTCCGCCGGGCCACTTTAAGGCTTGCCCGTGCGGTTGCTGGGGTAATCTACCTCTAGGATGGTGCATGCGGGAAACCGAGTACTTTTGATCCTGCCGGCGGACCAGTCCAAACCGGCAAACCTGCAGGCCCGCCTGCACCTTTGAAGGGAATATCTATGGCTCGCAGCCCTGAAGAATCGCTCAAGGCGACTTTGGGGAGGGTGGCCCCGGGGACCGCACTGCGGGACGGCCTGGAACGCATTCTCCGCGGACGCACCGGCGCGCTGATCGTGCTGGGTTCGGACCGGACCATTGATTCCATCTGTTCCGGCGGCTTCGACATCGGCATCGACTTCTCACCCACCCGGCTCCGCGAACTGGCCAAGATGGACGGCGCCATCATCTGCGACAGGGACGCCGGCAACATCCTCCGGGCGGCCGTGCAGCTCGTGCCGGACCCCAGCATCGAAACCCAGGAATCCGGCACCCGGCACCGCACCGCCGAACGCGTCGCCATCCAGACCGGCGTTCCCGTGATCTCGGTGAGCCAGTCCATGCAGATCATCGCCCTGTACGTCAACGGCCTGCGGCACGTGCTCGAGGGCTCCGAAAAGGTCCTGGCCCGCGCCAACCAAGCCCTCGCCACGCTGGAACGCTACCGCTCCCGCCTCGACCAGGTGACTAGCTCGCTCTCCGCCCTGGAGATCGAGGCGATGGTGACCGTGCGCGATGTAGCAGTGACCCTGCAGCGCCAGGAGATGGTGCGCCGGATCTCCGAGGAGATCTCGCAGTACGTGCTGGAGCTGGGCGAGGACGGCCGGCTCCTGTCCCTCCAGCTCGACGAGCTCACCGTGGGCCGCGGCCCGGGCAGCGACATCATCATCCGCGACTACGCCGGTCCGAACGCGTCACCGGAGGAGATCGACGGTGCTGTGAGCGCCCTCCTCAACCTCGGCCCCACCGAGCTGATCGACCTCAGCAAGATCGCCGGGATCATCGGGTTCGCCGGCGGCGTGGACACCCTCGACGCGGTGGTGCAGCCGCGCGGCTACCGGCTCCTCTCCGGGCTCAAGGCTGTACCCAAGGCCGTCGCGGACAGGCTGGTGGACCACTTCGGCGGCCTGCAGCACCTCATGGCCGCAACGATCGACGACCTGATGACCGTGGACGGCATCGGCGACCAGCGCGCCCGCACGGTCCGCGAGGGCCTCAGCCGGATGGCCGAAGCCAGCCTGCTGGACAGGTTCCTCTAGATCCCATCGGTTGCTCCACAGGTGCCCTTTTGGGCGCCCAGAAGGGCAGTTACGGAGCAACCGACGGATCTAACCCGCGTCAGCTGAGCTGGAAGACCGTCGGCGGGCTGACCTTGGCGCCAAGCTTGGCGATGAACACGTAGTATCCGCCGCCAACCGCGCCGTCGGCCACCTTCTCGCAGCCCTGTACGGAACGGTTGCGCGGCCACGGGAAGTTCGCGGTTTCGCTCTTGCCGGGTGCAATGGTTTTGACCAGGTCAGTGCTGTCCGCCTGACAGTCGCCGGATGAGAAGACACGGTCCGAGCCGCTGGTGACCAGGAAGTCCATCTGCGACGTGCCGATGTTCACCTTGCACGGAAGCTTTCCGCCGTTGGTGACCGTGAGGCTCAGCACCGGCTTTTCATCCGCGGCGTAGGACGTCTTGTTCGTCGTGGCCTTGACCGTCACCAGCTTCTGGTCACACGTGGGCGACGCGGACGGGGCTGCCGACGGGCTGGCCGACGGCGTTGCGCCGGGCTGCGCCGCATCGGCGCCTTGCGTGGACGCACCCTGGGCGGCGTCCTGGGCGGACGAGGCCTGCTGGGCGCCGCCGAGGAGGCTGGTCAGTGTTGCCACGCCGCCGGCGATGAGGCAGAGGACCAGCAGCAACGCCACTCCGGCGAAGAGCCGGCGGCGGCGGTACACCGCGGGGCTCGGCTTGCGCCCTGCGCGGGGTGCCGATTTCCCGGGTGCTGTTCTCTGTGCCGCCGTTTTTGCTGACCCGTTCCGGCCCGCGCCGGAATTCGGGGTGTCTTGCCTGCCCATCCTCCTAGGCTAAGGAACGCCCCGGTTTCTGCTGCACCACCACGCCGCCCCCGCCCCACCATGTCCAATTCGTGACGTAAATTCGGGTGACAACTGTCAGCACGCTTACTAAAATTGAATCCCGGTTACCACTTACCGGGCCGAGTTGGAGAGGACCAGCGATGGTAGATCACGTGTCTGGCGGTCACCTCGAGCGCGTCCTTCTGCCGCTGACGTTTGGCAAACATCAGAGCCAGGGGACTGAGTTCACGGTGCTTGCGGTTGAGATCTGGGACACCGGAATCGTGGTGAACCTGCATCTCGCCTCCGTCAACGAAGACGAGCCGCAAACCCCCGAAATCGTCATCCATGACCACTTTGGCACAGAGTACAAGCTGGATGAGGTGGCCACCGTCGGCTCCCGCCAGCTGCAGTTCTTTGCGCCATCCATACCGGAAGGAACGCGCAGCCTGACCATCCGCTCGGTGGATCCGAACAGTGCCAGCTTTGTGGTGGCCCTTGCTGTTCCGGCGGCCAATGGCCGCGGCGGTGAAACCCTGCATGGCCACGTACGGCGGCTGCCGGGCCGGCGGGAGGGACTGCCTCCCGTGGAGCAGGAGGCCAGCTGACGGTACCCGGCTGCGGACCGTCGCCGGGGTTTTCAACTAGAGTGTTGGCATCAAAACCACAACCGCTTATGCCGCCACGCCCAACCCCGCGCCCACGGCAGCCGACCTGACCGGCGTCCACTCGACGCTGGACTGCTGGTTCGACGCCGAGGCCCGGGATTTGCCGTGGCGTGCGGCCGACCGCACGCCCTGGGGCGTGCTGGTCAGTGAGATCATGCTGCAGCAGACTCCTGTAGTGCGCGTCCTGCCGGTCTGGGAAGAGTGGATGCGCAGATGGCCGGGGCCCGCAGCACTGGCCCGGGAACCTGCGGGTGAAGCGGTCCGCGCCTGGGGCCGGCTGGGTTATCCGCGGCGCGCGCTCAGGCTTCATGGGGCCGCCGTTGCGATCGAACGCGACCATGGCGGCGAGATCCCGTCGGACTACGCCGAGCTGCTCGGCCTGCCGGGCGTGGGCAGCTACACGGCGGCCGCCGTCGCCGCCTTTGCTTTTGGGCGCCGCGAGACGGTGGTGGATACCAACATCCGGCGCGTCCACGCGCGGCTCTTTTCCGGTGCCGCCCTGCCCGCCCCTGCCCTGACGGCGGCGGAGATGCGGCTTGCCGCAGAACTGCTGCCGTCCGACGCCGGCACGTCCGTCCGCTGGAACGCCTCGGTCATGGAGCTGGGGGCGCTGGTGTGCACGGCGCGTTCACCCAAGTGCCCGGCGTGCCCGGTACGCGACAGGTGCGCCTGGCTCGCGGCCGGCGAGCCGCCGCCGACGTACACACCCAAGGGTCAGGCGTGGCACGGCACCGACCGCCAGGTCCGGGGTGGCGTGATGGCCGTCCTCCGGCTGGCGGATGCGCCGGTGCCGGCGGAAATGTTCCAACGGGCCCCGGCCGACCTCGGATTCGAAGCCGCCGGCATCGGCGTTCCCCTGGCCGCACTGCACCGGCTCAACTGCGCGCCGGAGCAGCTGGAACGCGCACTGGCGGGCCTCCTGGCGGACGGCCTCGCCGAACTGCACCAGGGCGGGTACCGGCTGCCCGCCTGACCTCCCGGGCCCGGGTCCGCGGAGCGGCTTTGGTCTCAATTAGGCACCCACAGCCGGGACCTGGATAACGATGAGGGCGCGAGTTTTGCGCCCGCCGGTTCCACCGCCGAAGCGCGGATCTACCCTGAGAACATGGGCAAGACAGGGGTACTTTTGGCCACAATCACGACGACGGCACTCCTCTCGGGCTGCCATGCTTTCGAGGCGGTGTGTCCGGCAATAGGCCAGGTGCCCGGGGTCGCCGTCACTGTGGCGGCAGGCTACTCGCCCCAAGTTAAGACGCTTCGCCTGTTGGCCTGCCAGGACGGCCAGTGCAAGGAGGACACCCTCCACCTCATGCCCGGCTCCGTCACAGTCGACCAGGGCTGCACCGACGGTTCGAGGCCCGACGGCGTGTGCTCCGCGACGGCCAAACCGGACGGCACCCGGCACGGGCTGCTTCAACTGGAAACCCTGTCCGAGTCCCCCATCGATGTCACGGCGAGCGGGCGGTACGCGAACGGCAAGCAGATGCCCACGCGCACGCTGCGCTTCGAGCCCAGGACCAGCTACCCGTTTGGCGAGCAGTGCGCTCGGGTTGTCTCCGCCTCCGTGGTGCTGGATGCGGCAGGCCTCCGGCAGGACAGGTAGCCGGGCTGTGCCCGGCCTGGCCTGTACCCCTCAGGGTTCGCCGAAACCGTCGTTAACCAGCCCCGCCACGTACGCGACAGCACGCTCGGCGTCGGGGCCGTACGCTTCCACGTGCAGCACCGATCCCTGGCCGGCCCCGAGCGTCATTAGCCCTGTCATGGAGGCGCCGTCCACTCCGTTGACCGTCACCTCGGCATCCAGCGCCGACAGGCCGCCGGCTATTTTGGCAGCCGGCCGGGCATGCATGCCCGCGAGGTTGACGAGTTTGAAATCGCCGCTGGCATCCGGGGTGGCCGGGGGCGCCGGCTCATCCGCTGCCGGGCCGTAGTCAGCCCCGCCTCCGCCTTGGACGCCTGCGGGCTGGTGGTCCTCAGCCTTGGGTCGGGACGCAGGGTAACCGTGCGTCGCTTCGGCGGCGCGCCGGACCGCATGAACGCTGGCGCCGCCCTGGGCCGCCACGGCTGCCGCCACGAGGCCCTCGACTATCGGGGCGTCGGCGAGAAGCACCGGGGTGCTGCCATCGCTGAACTCCATGGCCGACTCCGCCGTCATCACGGCCGACCCAAGATCGGTCAGCACCACCACGCCGTCGCCCCCGGCAGCGGTTTCCAGTGCCGCCATCACCTTTTCCATGCTGGTGCCGATCCGGCCGTCAGACGTCCCGCCGGCCGGGACCATCATCACGTCCGGCGCCATTTGGGCCGCGAGTTCCACGGCGCCGTCGGCAATCTTGTCACTGTGCGAAACCACCACGATCCGCACCGTCATGCGGCGGCTCCCGCGGCGGCGCGGAGAATGAGGGCACTCGAGGCCGCCCCGGGGTCCCGGTGGCCGGCGCTTCGCTCGCCGAGGTAGCTGGCCCTGCCCTTGCGCGCCACCAGCGGGTCCGTCGCCACGGCCCCCGCTTCGGCAGCCTCCGCAGCGGCGATGAGCACTGCCAGCGTGTCGCCGTCGGCCGCTGCTGCTGCAGCTGCGTCAACGGCCGGGGTCCAGGCATCCACCATCGTCTTGTCGCCCGCCTCGGCCTTGCCCCGGGCCACGATGCCGTCCCGCGCCGCCGTCAGGGCTGCGGCGAGGGCCTCGGCGTCCACGTTCACTGCATCCCCCAGGGTGGTTGCGGCCCGCAGGAACGCCGTGCCGTAGAGCGGCCCGGCCGCCCCGCCAACCTTGGACATCAGTGCCATGGCCGTCAGCTTGAGCGCTGCGCCGGGGGTTTCCGGAGGACTTTCGGCGAGCTTGTCGAGCACCGCCTGAAAACCGCGGTCCATGTTTTCGCCGTGGTCAGAGTCGCCGATGGCCCTGTCCAGCTCGATGAGTTCCACCCTGTGCTCCGCCATCGCCTGCGCTGACAGCGTCAGCCACTTGACGGCCCAGGTCACGTCCAGCCCCACCGCTACACGCCCCACCGCAGGGCCGGAGTGTGCACGGGCGCATCCCAGAGGGCCGTCATCTCGTCGTCAAGCCGGAGCACGGAGATGGAACAGCCCTGCATCTCGAGCGACGTGATGTAGTTCCCCACAAGGGAACGCTCCACCGTGAGGCCCCGCTCCGCGAGGATCTGGGCGGCGCGCCGGTAGACGATGTACAGCTCGCTCAGCGGTGTTCCGCCCATGCCGTTGACGAACAGGAGCACCTTCTCGCCCGACGCCGTTGCGAGGTCACTGAGAATCGGTTCCAGCAGGCGGCCGGTGATGCCGTCCGCGTTTTCCATGGCGATCTTGTGCCGGCCCGGCTCCCCGTGGATGCCGATGCCGATTTCTATCTCATGATCCCCGAGATCAAAGCTCGGGGATCCGGCATGCGGCACAGTGCAGGCCGTGAGCGCCACGCCCATGGTCCGCACGTTTTGGTTGACGCGGTCGCCGATGGCCGCCACCGCGTCGAGATCGTCGCCGCGTTCTGCCGCTGCGCCGGCGATCTTCTCCACCAGGACCGTGCCACCCACTCCCCTGCGGCCTGCGGTGTACAGCGAATCCTCCACCGCGACGTCGTCGTTGACGAGCACGGTGCGGACTTCCACTCCCTCGGCCTGGGCCATCTCGGCCGCCGTCTCGAAGTTCAGGACGTCACCGGTGTAGTTCTTGACGATATGGACCACGCCGGCACCGGAGTTCACGGCGAGCGTGGCCGGAATGATCTGGTCGGGGGTTGGTGAGGTGAAGACGGCGCCCGGCACGGCGGCGTCGAGCATGCCGCGCCCCACAAAGCCGGCGTGCAGCGGTTCGTGCCCGCTGCCGCCGCCGGACACCAGGCCGACCTTGCCGGCAACGGGGGCATCCTTACGGGTGACGTACTTGGGATCGGGGCTGACGGTCACAAGGTCTGCATGGGCAAGACCGAATCCTTCCACGGATTCATCCACAACAGCGCGGGGATCATTGATGAGCTTTTTCACGGCCGGCTCCTGGGCTCTCGGTGCTTCATTGACATCGGTCAGGATGTGCTTTGACCCTACTACCGGCACCGGCTCCGCGGTAGTTCGAAAACGGCGGAAGGGACAACCCCCAATGCTGTCCCTTCCGGCTCCGACAGTTTATCCAGCAAATTTATAAAATAGAAGCAGTATTACGCCGCAACTTTGAGCGGAACTTGATCAGTTCCCGCGGCAAAACCGAGCCGGCGCTGCAACCATCTCTTCGACCAGGTCACCGACCACATCAATCCGTACCGCATGGAGTAAGCCATGAAACCCCAACGCAAGCTGCAGAAAACCGCCGGGGCGCTGATCGCCCTGGCGGCGGCAGGCGCGGCCGCGCTGCTCTGGTTCGCCGTGACCTACACCGTGCCGACGCCGGCAGCCGCCCCCAGCAGGGCCATGCTGCTGGGGATGTGGGGCGTACTTTACGTCGCCGATGCGCCGGCGCCGTGGATACTTTCGACGGCGATCGCCGTCGCCTTCCTGCTCATTGCCGGAATCGCCCTGGCGGACCGGCGTATCTCCCTCAAGTCGCGGCGTTCAGCCAACCCGACGCAGCCGCTGGCCCCGCGCATCGTAATGGCGAGGACCAGGGGCGTTTACGCCGGACCTGTCACTCTTACCGTCCTCATCCCGGCCCACAACGAAGCCGCGTCCCTTCCCCTGACACTGGCGTCGCTCCTCGCCCAGTCGCAGCCGCCGGAGCGGATCATCGTCGTTGCGGACAACTGCACCGACGCCACCGCCGGCGTCGCCCGGGCGGCCGGCGTCGAAGTCCTCGAGACGGAGCGCAACAGCCAAAAGAAGGCCGGCGCACTGAACCAGGCGCTGAAGCGGCTGCTCCCCGGGCAGGGCGACAACGATCTGGTCATGGTGATGGACGCCGATACCCTGCTCGACGACGGGTTCCTGGCCAGCGCCGTCGAATACTTCACGCGCGACAGGGCCCTCATGGCCGTCGGCGGCCTCTTCTACGGCGAACCGGGCCACGGGCTGCTCGGCCAGTTCCAGCGCAACGAATACATCCGGTACGCCCGGGACATGAGGCGCCGGCGGGGCCGGGTCTTTGTGCTCACGGGAACCGCCTCGGTGTTCCGCCCCGCCGCACTGCGGACCGTGGCCGAGAACCGCGGCACAGCTCTGCCCGGAGTGGCAGGCGACGTCTACGACACCTGGGCGCTCACCGAAGACAACGAGCTGACCATTGCCCTGAAGTCGCTTGGCGGCCTGATGGTCTCGCCGCCGGAGTGCGCGGTGGTCACCGAGCTCATGCCGACGTGGCGCACGCTCTGGGCCCAGCGGCTGCGGTGGCAGCGCGGCGCCCTGGAAAACCTCGGCGCGTACGGCCTGACCCCGCCGACCGCCCGGTACTGGGCGCAGCAGTTCGGTCTTGGCTACGGCGTCATCGCCCTGAGTTCCTACCTGCTGCTGATTCTCCTGACCGTGCTCGCGCTGGACACGTGGATCTGGTTCCCCTTCTGGCTGGGGCTGGGCGCGCTCTTCTCCTTCGAGCGGATGGTCACCGTCTGGCACGGAGGCTGGCGGGCCCGCCTGCTGGCCCTGACAGTCGTCCCGGAGCTGCTGTTCGACATGTTCCTCAACGTGGTCTACGTGAAGGGCATCATCGACATGTCGGTGGGCCGGGAGGCCAGCTGGAAGCACCTGGCAAAGGCAGGCCGAGCATGATCGCAGCAGCAGTACGGGCTGGGGTGGTGCTGCCCGAAGCCTTGCTCTTTACGGGCTGGTTCCGCATCATGGCGGCCTTCGTGGCGGTGAACACGGTGATGTATGCCGCGCTGGCCGTGGCCAAGGTCCTGCCAAAGGTGCAGCCGCCGGACCTGGGGCGCGGCCAGCGGTCCGAAACCCGCGGCATCTGCCCCGAAGGGCACGAGGGACCTGGGCACGCGGGACCTGGGCACGCGGAAGAATCCCGCGAGCAGGTCGGGGCCGGCTCTAGAGAGCCTTGATCATCCTCGTGTTGCCGAGCGTGTTCGGCTTCACCCGCGCAAGGTCCAGGAACTCGGCCACGCCTTCGTCATGCGAGCGCAGCAGTTCGGAGTACACCTGCGGGTCCACTGCCGACTGGTCAGCCATCACCTCGAAGCCGTGCCGCTTGAAGAAGTCCACCTCGAAGGTCAGGCAGAACACCCGCGAGACGCCCAGCGCCTCAGCCTGCTTCAGGAGGCTCTCCACCAGCACGTGCCCCACACCCTTACCGCGCCAGGCGTCCGAGGCCGCCAAGGTGCGCACCTCGGCAAGGTCCTCCCACATGACGTGCAGGGCGCCGCAGCCGATGACCTCGCCGGCGGCCGACTCGGCGATCAGGAACTCCTGCAGGCTCTCGTAATAGGCCACCGTCTCCTTGGCCATCAGTATTCGCTCTTCCGCCAGCGGCGCCACCAGCTTCTTGATGGCAGCCACATCGCTGGTCCGGGCAGGGCGAACAGTGAAGGAGTCAGTCACAGCCCCATCTTACGGGGGGCGCTGACCCCGGCTTGGGGACTGCCGCATTTACCGCGCGCTAGAGACCGAGGTCCGCCGGGAGCTCGATGTCCTTGCCGAGGACGTTCCTGGCCAGGAAGTGTTCAACCACGCCGTACCAGACCTTCGCGTGCTGCGGCTGCAGGATCCAGTGGTTCTCGTCGGGGTAGAAGAGGAACCGGTGGCTGGTCTGCCCGTTTTCGTCTGAGGCGAGCTGGGACTTGGACAGCAGCTCGTACCAGAGCCGCAGGCCTTCCCCGATGGGCACCCGGTAGTCCTTGTCGCCGTGGATGACCAGCATGGGCGTCCGGATCTTCTCGACATGCAGGTGCGGCGAGTTCTCCAGCGCCATTTCCGCCGTCATTTCCTTGAGCCAGTACTGCGACGCGTCCGTGGTGGGCCCGAACTGGTCCAGCGCCCACAAGCTGGCATGGGTCACGATCGCCTTGAACCGGTCCGTCTGACCGGCCACCCAGTTGGCCATGTAGCCGCCGAAGGAGCCGCCCATCGCAGCCGTCCGGCTTTCGTCGATGTCCGGCCGCTGCACCACGGCATCCGTGATCGCCATCAGATCGGTAAAGGGTGCCTTGCCCCAGCCGCCCCAGCCCCGCTGGATGTAGTCCTGGCCGTAGCCGGTGGACAGGGCGGGGTCCGGCAGCAGGACGGCATAGCCCCGGGCCGTGAGCAGCCGCGGGTTCCAGCGCCAGGTCCAGGCATTCCAGGATCCCAGCGGGCCGCCGTGGATCCACAGCAGCAGCGGCGCGGGGTTCCCGGCGGAAGCCCCCGCGGGCAGGGCCAGGTACGCGGGCACACGGGAGCCGTCGGCCGCCGTCGTCTCCACCCGCTCCAGCGAGCCCTCGGTTTGCGGCCGCTCGGCCGGGGACGGCAGCCGCGTCACATCCCGGCTGGCCAGGTCGATCCGGACAGGCTCGGCAGGGAACTCGTAGGAGCTCCGCAGCGCGTAAGCATTGCGTCCGTCGGGTGAAACGACGACGTCGGTATAGGCTGCCGCGTCCGGCGTCACCCGGGTGACACTCCCCCGGGCGGCACCCGCCGCAACGCTTACACTGAAAACCGGCGACGCGCCGTCGTCGTCCGCCGTGACCAGGAGGGCTGAACCGTCCGGGAGCCACGCCTCCGGGTGGGGCCAGCGGTCCCACCCGTGGGCCAGCGGCTCCAGGTCCTCCCGGCCGGCTTCGCCGGAAACGTCGAGAAGGTGCAGCTTGACCTGCGGGGCCTGCTGGGGCGTCGTGTCGCTTTCACTGACCACGGCGAGCGTGCCGCCGTCCGGGCTGACCGGGCCCGGAAAGTAGTTCATGCCCTCCTCATCGAGGAGGATTCTCAGAGAGCCCGTGGCAACGTCGACGGCGGCCAGGACCGAGCGCAGGTCCGCCCTCGGCAGCGGCCTGGCCAGGCTCGTGTAGAGGGTTTTGCCGTCCGGGCTGACCACCGAGACGGCCTCGCGGAGGCGGGACCCTGCCTGCGACGTGAGGTTGCGCAGCGCGAGGGGGGCGGCGCTGTCCACGGTGGAGGGCTTGCCGGGATCCTGCTCGGGCCCAGGCTCCGCCGCGAAGAGCCGCGGCTGGGCCGGGCCGAGGTCCGCGTCCCAGTAGCGCACCGGATACTCGCTGTGCAGGATGGCCGCCACCTTGTTGTCCTTCCGGCTCTTGCGGCGCTCGGCGTCGTCCTCTTCGTCGCGGGACCCGGCAAGCACGGACGCGGTGACGAAGGCCGCGTTTGCGTCCCTGGCCGCCATGACCTTGTCCACCCCGCCCGCGCGCGACAGCACCACGCGGGCCTCGCCGCCGTCAGCGGGGAGCGCCCAGAGCGCACTGACGGGATCGCCGTCGGCCTCCTTGTCCGGATCCGGCCGCGCGGACGTGAAGTAAATGTCGCCGTTGGCCGCAAACACGGCGCCAGCCTCGCCCTTGGCACTGCGGGTGATCCTGCGGGCCTGCTTCTGGCCTGCCGGGTCCAGCTCCCACAGCGCCGTTCCATATTCGGTGCCCTTGCTGTTGAGCGTGGCGACCGTGGTCACCAACCGCCGGCCGTCGGGGCTGAGGGCCAGGCCACTGACCCGCGGGATCGCCAGGTAGTGGTCGAGGTCGTGGAAGGGGGTCGCCGGTTGGTCACGCAGGATCGCTGCATCTTCAGTTGACATGTGCTGATTCAACACCTCAAGTGCCCTGGATCACAGGAGGTTCACTATTAGTGAAACAGTACTTTCAGACTTGTCCTGCTGCCGCGCCAACGCAGGAGGCCCCGCCTGCCCCCTTTCGGGGGCGGGCGGGGCCTCTTGGTGCTCGAGTGCGGCTAGGAGTCCGGCACTCAGGGCCAGGCGGCTGCCTCAGGCGGCTGCCGTTATGCGCTCGGGGCGATTTCCGGGATGCGCGGCTTGGCGTTGCCGGCGAAGGTGAACTTCGCGTCGTCGCCTTCGCCGTCCACATCCACCACCACGATGTCGCCGGGGTGCAGTTCGCCGAAGAGGATCTTCTCGGAGAGCTGGTCCTCGATCTCGCGCTGGATGGTGCGGCGCAGCGGCCGGGCACCCATGGCGGGGTCGTAGCCGCGGGTGGCCAGAAGCACCTTGGCTGCCTTGGTCAGCTCGATGCCCATGTCCTTGTCCTTGAGCCGCTTCTCCAGGCGGGTCACGAACAGGTCCACGATCTCGATGATCTCGTCCTGCGTCAGCTGCGGGAACACCACGACGTCATCAACACGGTTGAGGAACTCGGGGCGGAAGTGCTGCTTGAGCTCCTCCGTGACCCGGGCGCGCATCCGGTTGTAGCCGGTCTGGGTGTCCGTGCCGGACTGGAAGCCGGTGGCCACGCTCTTGGAGATGTCCCGGGTGCCGAGGTTCGTGGTCATGATGATCACGGTGTTCTTGAAGTCCACCACGCGGCCCTGGGAGTCGGTCAGGCGGCCGTCTTCCAGGATCTGCAGCAGCGAGTTGAAGAGGTCCGCGTGGGCCTTTTCCACTTCGTCGAACAGGACCACGGAGAACGGACGGCGGCGGACCTTCTCCGTCAGCTGCCCGCCTTCTTCGTAACCGACGTAGCCCGGAGGGGCACCGAAGAGACGCGACACCGTGTGCTTCTCGGAGTACTCGGACATGTCCAGCGTGATGAGGGCGTCCTCTTCACCGAACAGGAACTCCGCGAGGGCCTTGGCGAGCTCGGTCTTGCCGACGCCGGTGGGGCCGGCGAAGATGAACGAGCCGCCCGGACGCTTGGGGTCCTTCAGGCCGGCACGGGTGCGGCGGATGGCCTGGGACAGGGCCTTGATGGCCTCGTCCTGGCCGACCACGCGCTTGTGCAGTTCGTCTTCCATCTTCAGCAGTCGCGAGGATTCTTCCTCGGTCAGCTTGAAGACCGGAATGCCGGTGGAGTTCGCGAGGACTTCGGCAATCAGGTCCTCGTCCACCTCGGAGATGTCGTCCATGCCGCCGGTCTTCCAGTGGCGTTCCTTCTCGGAGCGCTCCGTGATGAGCTTCTGCTCCTTGTCGCGCAGCGCGGCAGCACCCTCGAAGTCCTGCGCGTCAATCGCGGACTCCTTCTCCATCTTCAGCTCGGAGATGCGCTCGTCCATCTCCTTGAGCTCCGGCGGAGCGGTCATGCGGCGGATGCGGAGCCGGGCACCGGCTTCGTCGATGAGGTCGATCGCCTTGTCCGGCAGGAACCGGTCCGAGATGTAGCGTTCGGAGAGGTTCGCGGCCGAGGCGAGGGCGCCGTCGGTGATGGTGACGCGGTGGTGCGCCTCGTAGCGGTCCCGCAGGCCCTTGAGGATTTCGATCGCATGCGCAACCGACGGCTCCTTGACCTGGATGGGCTGGAAGCGGCGCTCGAGGGCGGCATCCTTCTCGATGTGCTTGCGGTACTCGTCCAGCGTGGTGGCACCGATGGTCTGCAGCTCCCCGCGGGCCAGCATGGGCTTCAGGATCGAGGCTGCGTCGATGGCACCTTCGGCCGCACCGGCACCCACGAGGGTGTGGATCTCGTCGATGAAGAGGATGATGTCGCCGCGGGTGCGGATTTCCTTGAGGACCTTCTTCAGGCGCTCTTCGAAGTCACCGCGGTAGCGGGAACCGGCCACCAGGGAGCCAAGGTCCAGCGTGTAGAGCTGCTTGTCCTTGATGGTTTCCGGCACGTCGCCGCGCACGATCGCCTGGGCAAGGCCCTCGACGACGGCGGTCTTGCCGACGCCGGGCTCACCGATCAGCACGGGGTTGTTCTTGGTGCGGCGGGAAAGGACCTGCATGACGCGTTCCATTTCCTGCTCGCGTCCGATCACAGGGTCCAGCTTGTTCTCCCGGGCAGCCTGTGTCAGGTTCCGGCCGAACTGGTCCAGCACAACGGAGCCGGCGGGAGTACCCTCCGCCTGGCTCTGGCCGACGCCGGCGCCGGTGGTCTCCTTGCCCTGGTAGCCGGAGAGCAGCTGGATGACCTGCTGGCGGACCCGGTTCAGGTCGGCACCGAGCTTCACCAGCACCTGCGCTGCCACACCCTCACCCTCACGGATGAGTCCCAGCAGGATGTGCTCCGTGCCGATGTAGTTGTGGCCGAGCTGCAGGGCCTCGCGCAGCGAAAGCTCCAGCACCTTCTTTGCACGCGGCGTGAAGGGGATGTGTCCGGAGGGCGCCTGTTGGCCCTGGCCGATGATCTCCTGCACCTGCTCGCGGACGCCGTCGAGCGAAATGCTCAAGGACTCAAGAGCTTTGGCGGCCACGCCCTCACCCTCGTGGATCAGACCCAAGAGGATGTGTTCGGTACCAATGTAATTGTGGTTCAGCATGCGTGCCTCTTCTTGGGCAAGCACAACTACGCGACGGGCACGGTCCGTAAATCGCTCAAACATTTCGCCACACTCCTAGCTACGACGTACTTTGATGCTACGTGGGGCAACCCTGACTTGGGGAGCTTGTTCGCCACAGGGGAAACCGGAGGGCTTGCACACGTGCGCGCAGCTGCCGTACCGGAGTTGCCGTCGCAATGCCGGAGAAGGCTTTGAATAGCATCCGGATGCCAACCGGCGGAGAATTAGCCCTCTCCGGGAGCGGGTGTTGGAAATCACCCGGTGCGGAATGTTCCATGGGCCGGGGATTAGCCCAGAGAATCGATTACCCCCTGGCCGGCAGTCCTGATTTAAGGGCCGTTCTGTTTAATGCTGACGGCAACCGCCGGTTAAAAGCGCAGCGCCCCCGCCAGCCGGGGGCGCCGCACATATGCCCAGATCATTTAGTGCCCTAACGGATTGTCAGGGCTCCGAGCTAGGAATTGGCCTTTTGGTAGGCTTCCTGGATTTCTGCCTGAATACGGCCGCGCGCGTTTACGGTGTAACCGTGGTCCCGCGCCCACTGGCGTATCTGGGCAGAGTCCTGGCTGCGTCCACCCGGTGCCTTGGCACGGGTAGGGCGGCCGCCGGAGGTTTTACGGCCGGCCGAAACAAAGCGTTCCAGTGACGACCGCAGTTCTGAAGCATTGGCCGAGGACAGGTCAATTTCATAACCGACGCCGTCGAGGCCGAAGCGAACGGTTTCGTCCGCAGATCCCCCATCCAGATCATCCACCAGGACGATATTGACTTTCTGTGCCATCAAAAATCTCTCTTTTGGAAAGGACGTGTAATCAGAAAAGCAGGATGTTTCCAACTGAAGTATCTCCCCCAATAAGGCAACGCGTCAAAACGCGCAAGAGTTCCTTGGGGATAACCGCGGATTATAAAAGTGGCCTGCTATTTGTCTGATTTACCCGGCGGTTCGGAGGAATCGTCCCCACCCGCCGTCTGCGCATCGGCTTCGGCCTGCGCGCGTGCCTCGGCCTGGCGTTCTGCCTTGTCCGCGTTAAAGATCGATTTCATGGCAAACCAAAAGAGCAGGCCTACTACCAGCGAGGGCAGCAGTACAGCGACGTAGTCCATCATCAGTGGCCTTCGGGCTTGAGGAGGGGGAAAAGAATGGTTTCGCGGATGCCCGCGCCGGTGAAGAGCATGACCAGGCGGTCGATGCCCAGGCCGATGCCGCCCATGGGAGGTGCACCGTACTCCAGCGCGCGGAGGAAGTCCTCGTCCAGCTGCATGGCCTCGACGTCGCCGGCAGCGGCGTGCATGGACTGCTCGGTGAGGCGTTCGCGCTGGATGACCGGGTCAATGAGCTCGGAGAAGGCGGTGCCGCGTTCCATGCCGCCGATGATCAGGTCCCAGGCCTCGATCAGGCGGCCGTCCTCGCGGTGCGGGCGGGCCAGCGGCTGGGCCGACGGCGGGTAGTCGTAGACAAACGTGGGGTTCAACAGCGTCGGTTCCACGATCTCGCCGAAAAGTTCCACGGCCAGCTTCTCGGCGTCCCACTTGGGGTCGACCTTGACATCGTGCTTCTCAGCCACGGCGCGCAGCTCCTCGAGCGTGGTGTCCGGGGTGATCTCCTGGCCCACCGCCTCGGAAAGGCCGGGGTAAACAGCAACCCAGGCCCAGTCGCCGTCGAGGTTGATCTCCCCGGCTTCAGTCTGCAGCGTGCGTCCGGCCCCCACGGCGTCCGCGGCGTCCAGGATGATCTCCTTGATGCGCTCGGCCATGACGAACTGGTCCGCCCAGGCCTCGTAGCACTCCAGCGTCGTGAACTCCGGGCTGTGGGTGGAGTCCACGCCCTCGTTGCGGAAGACCCGGCCCATGTCGTAGACACGGTCGATGCCGCCCACCACGGCACGCTTGAGGTACAGCTCGGTGGCAATGCGCAGGGTCATCTTCTGGTCGAACGCGTTCATGTGTGTTTCGAACGGCCGGGCCAGGGCGCCGCCGTGGACCAGCTGCAGGATGGGCGTTTCCACCTCGACGTAACTGTGGCGGAACAGGGTCTCGCGGATGGAGCGGGTGATGGCGGCGCGGGTGTAGACCATCTCGCGGGCCTCATCGCGGACCATCAGGTCAACGTAGCGCTGACGGACGCGGGTTTCCTCGTTGAGCTCGGCGTGCAGCACCGGCAGCGGGCGCAGCGCCTTGGAGGCCATGGACCAGGACTCGGCCATGACGGACAGTTCACCGCGGCGGGACGAGATGACTTCGCCCCTGATGAAGACGTGGTCGCCCAGGTCAACAAGGGCCTTCCAGTCGGCGAGGGCCTCTTCGCCCACGTTCGCGAGGCTGAGCATGGCCTGCAGCCGGGTGCCCTTGCCGTCGGTGCCGCCTTCCTGCAGCGTGGCGAAGCACAACTTGCCGGTGTTCCGGACAAACACGACGCGCCCGGTGACGCCCACGACGTCGCCGGTGGTCTCGTCGGCCTGCAGGTGGGCGTACTTTTCGCGGATCTCACTGAGCGAGTGCGTGCGCTCAACACCCACCGGGTACGCCTCCTGCCCGCGTTCGATCAGCTTGGCGCGCTTCTCCATGCGGATGCGCATCTGTTCGCTGGCGTCGAGCGGTTCTGGGGCGTTCTTGGGGGCGGGGGTGTTTTGGGAAGTCACAGTCATCAAGTTTACCGGGTTTGCCGGGACTTCCCGCTTTGGATTTCAGCACCCCCCACGCCGGAGTTTTTGTCCAGATGTTCGGACTTCCGGGGGCATTTGGAGCCATTATCTGGACAAAAACTCCGGCGGGGGTGGGGCATAGACTCGGCTTGTGGAGACGTGGACAGTTGAGACGGACGACGACGGCAGCCGGCTTGAGGTGCACTCCTTCAGGCCCGCCCACAGCACCTCCGCGAAAGGTGACCCTGTCCCGGTCACGGCGCCCGGCGTCGTCGTAATCCACGGGACGCTGGTGACCGACGCGCTGTACCGGCCCTTCGCCCGCAACCTCAGCCTCCTGCTGAGCCGGCCGGTGCACTGCTACAACCGCCGCGGCCGCGCCGGGTCGGCGCCGCAGCCTGACAGCTATTCGGTGGCGACGGAGATCCGGGACCTGGCCGCCGTGATGAGGGCGACGGGCTCGGAGGACGTGGTGGCGCACAGCTTCGGCGGCTTCGTGGCTCTCCAGGCGGCGCGCGACATGCCACTGGGAAGGCTGGTCACGTATGACGCCGCGGTGTCCCTTTCCGGCAACCTGAACCACCGCTGGCGGCCGGAGCTGGAGCAGGCGGTGACGGAGGGGCAGCTCGACCATGCCTGGGCGCATCTGGTGCAGGGGCTGGCCACGGCGGGCCCGCTGTCCTACCTGCCGCTCGGCGCGCTGCGGATGCTGAGCATCATGTCGGCCCGGACCAATGTCGGCGCGGAGATGCGGGAACTGCTGCCGACGGCGGTCAAGGAGATGCGGGCAGTGCTGGACGCCGACGCGGAGCTTGCGGATTTCAAGGAAGTGACCAACCCCACGCTGATGCTCAGCGGCGGCTGGAGCCCCGGATACTTTGCCGACACGGGCCGGCAGCTGGCGTCGGCCGTGCCGGCGATCGATTTTGCCGTGGTTCCGGGCCAGCTGCACGAGGGTCCGATCCGGCCGGGCAAGCGCCTGGCCCTCCGGATAGCGCGCTTCCTCAACGGCACGGACGGAAGCGTCCGGCCACTGAGCCGGAAGCGCCGGCGCAAGTAGGTTCTGGCTGTCAGCACGGGCCGGCCTCCGATAGGCTCGGAGCATGACTCGCGAGATCATCAGCACACCCGACGGCGGCAAGCTCGAGCTGTTCAGCACGGGCGAGGAACTGGCCTCGGCCGGCTCCGGCGTGGTTGTGGTCACGGCCTCCATGGTGACGGCGGCGGATTACACCCGCTTCGCGCAGAAACTCAGCGCGTCCCTCGGACGGCCGGTGCACACGTTCAACCGCCGCGGCCGCGGCGCGTCCTCCGAACAGGCCGGGGACTACACCCTGGACGTCGACATCCGCGACCTCGATACCGTCATGAAGCACACGGACAGCACCGACGTCTTCGGCCACAGCTTCGGCGGCGCCGTGGCCATCCACGCGGCGAGGACCCTCCCGGTGGAGCGCCTCGCCGTGTACGACCCCGCTGTCTCCGTCAACCACAGCGTCACGGCGGACTGGACCACCGAATACGAGCGGGCGACGGCGGCCGGCGACGATGACCGCGCCCTCGCCGTCCTGCTCCGCGGGCTGGAGGCCGAGCGGCCTTTCTCCTCCCGCATGCCGCTGTCCATGATGACCCTCGCCAACAAGCTCACGGCGGGAACGACGGTGGGCAAGCAGATGCGCGAAATGATGCGCACCGGCGTCCGGGAGATCAAGGCGATCATCGCCGCGGACATGCCGGCCGAACCGTTCCTGGCCCTGCCGCTGGAGACGCTCATCATCGTGGGCGAGAAGAGTCCGGCCTACTTCGGCGTGGCCTGCGGCCAGATCCACGACGTCCTCTCCGGCTCCAGCTACACCATCCTGCCGGGCTTCGGGCACGACGGCGTCAACCGCGCCCCGGACCGGCTCATCACCGAACTCAGCGAATTCTTCGCCGGCTAAAAAGCAACGCCAGTTCGCGCTTAGTGGGCCGGGGCGGGGGCGCCTTCGGCGCCGGCCGTCTTCCGCATCATGGTGGAGAGAACGACGGCGGCAACGGCTATGACGGTTGCCGTCAGGAATGCGGCGTTCATGCCCGCAACGAGGCCGGAGCCTGCGGACACGAAGGCGAAGATGGACACGAGCAGCGCCGTGCCCGCCGCGCCGGCCACCTGCTGCAGGGTGCTCATGATGGCCGAGCCGTGCGAGTAAAGATGCGGTGGCAGCGGGTTAAGGCCGGTGGTGAACGCCGGGGTGAAGAGCAGCGCCAGCCCGAAGCTGAGCCCGACGTGCAGGGTGACGATCCACCAGACGGGAGTGCCGGCGTCGAGCATTGAAAACTGCCAGAGCGTCAGGACCATGAGCGAGGATCCGGTGACCGTGAGCGGCAGCGGCCCGACCTTGTCGAACAGGCGGCCGATCACCGGGCCGAGCAGGCCCATGGCGAGGCCGCCCGGCAGCAGGGCCAGGCCGGTCTCCAGGGACTGCAGGCCGCGGATTTCCTGCAGGTACAGCGGCAGCAGGATCACGGCGCCGAACAGGGCCACCATGGACACCACCATCAGCAGCACCGAGACAGTGAACATCCGGAAGTTGAAGGCCCGCAGGTCCAGCAGTGGAGACTCGGACCTATGCAGCCGGAGCTGCCGGAACGTGAACGCGGCAAGGCCTGCCACGCCAACAACCAGCGCAACCACGGCCAGTGTGCTCGGGCCGCTGCTGCCGCCATGGCCGCCGCCGATCTGGCTGAGGCCGTAGACCAGGCCGCCGAAGGCGGGAACAGTCAGCACCACGGAAAGGAAGTCGAGCCTGGACTTCTCGGTCTCGCCGACGTTGGTCAGGAACCTGGCACCGATGGCCAGCGCCGCCAGCGCGATGGGCAGGACGAAGATGAACATGAAGCGCCACGAGAATTGCTGCAGGATGAACCCGGAGACGGTGGGTCCCATGGCCGGGGCAACGGAAATGGCGATGCTGACGTTGCCCATCACTGCGCCGCGGCGGGCCAGCGGCACCAGCGTGAGGATGGTGGTCATCAGCAGCGGCAGCATGATGGCGGTGCCGCCGGCCTGGATGATCCGTGCCAGCAGGAGGATCTCAAAGCCGGGCGACGCTGCGGCGAGCGCCGTGCCGCCGGTGAACAGGCCCATCGCCAGGAGGAATGATGCGCGCGTGGAAAGCCGCTGGAGGATGAACCCGGTAGTGGGAATCACCACGGCCATGGTCAGCATGAACCCGGTGGAGAGCCACTGGACAGTGGGCGCATCCACGCGCAGGTCCACCATGAGCCGCTGCAGGGCCACGTTCATGATGGTTTCGTTCAGGATCACCACGAAGGTGGCCACCAGCAGGGTGACGATGACCGTCACGGATTCACGGGACATCCTGTCCGACGCCGGTGCTGCCGCCGGGGATGGTGCTGCGTTCGGGGCTGCAACGGGAGCGGCCGGCTCCTGGACGGGTTCGCCGTGCGAATCGGACGTGATGTTGGTAGACATGGCGAGGCCCTCAGGAGAGTTGGATGTGGTGGCTGGCGGTCAGCGCCGCTGCAGACTCCAACAGTGTAGTGGCCCGACCCATTCCCCGCACAGGGGCTTTATTCGTCAGGAGTTGAGCGGCACGTTGTCGATCAGCCGCACGGCGCCCACCTTCGCCGCAACCAGAGCCAGCCCCTCACCGCGGAAGGGTGTCTCGCGGCAGTTCTCCGCGAGCGGCTCCAGCGTGACGGGATCCACGACGTCGAGGTAGTCGAGCTGGACCAGGGGCTGGGACTCGATCAGGGCCCTGGCGGACTCGACATCGAGGGCCTCGTTCGCGTTGGCCCGCTCCTCAATAAGGCGCAGCGCGCGGGACAGGACCAGGGCGGCCTCGCGCTCCTCGTCCGAGAGGAAGCGGTTCCGGCTGGACAGTGCCAGTCCGTCGGCGGCCCGGGCCGTGGGCACTGCAACGATCTCCACGGGGAAGTTCAGATCGGCCACCATCCGGCGCACCAGGGCCAGCTGCTGGGCGTCCTTCTGCCCGAAGTAGGCGCGGTACGCCGGCAGCCCGCCGCCGGAGCCGGCCACGAAGGCGCTGCCGCCGGGAAGGCCGGTGCCCGGGATGCCCAGGTGCAGCAGTTTGGCCACCACGGTGAGCGCGCCGTCGAAGTGCCCGGGCCGGGACGCGCCCTCCCACTTCTCCCCCAGCGGACCGGAGGTGATCCTGACCATCGGCTGCCCGCCCGGGTACATCTCCTCGACCGAGGGCGCGAAGACAAGGTCCACTCCCTGTTCCTCGAGCAGCGCCATGTCCGCCTCGAGGGTCCGCGGGTAGCGGTCCAGGTCCTGCGCCTCGCCGAACTGCAGCGGGTTCACAAAGATGGAGGCCACCGCCACGTCGTTCTGTTCGACGGCGGCCCGCGCCAGTTGCCCGTGGCCGGCATGCAGCGCGCCCATGGTGGGCACGAGCCCCAGGGAGGAACCGTTCTTCTGCGTCAGCAGCAGCCGGCTTTGTGCGCGGAGGGAGTCCGCCGTCGTTACGAGTCGGATTACCATGTCAGTGTCCTCCCTTGGCCCTGCGGCCGTTTCCATCAGCGGCCGTCATCGGTGCCATCCCCGTGCGGGCCATCGTCGCCCGTGCGCTCTAGTGCGATACGAATATTGTCCGCCTGATCCGGCTTCAGCAGGCCCCGCCCTTCAGCCCGCGTGGCCGTGGCCCGTGCCATGGCGAGGTACGCGGCGAGGACGTCGCCGCCGGCTCCGGCGTCGTGCTCCCGGAGAGCGCGGGCGTGCGCCTCCACGGTTCCGGCATCCCCACGCGCCACCGGGCCCGTCAGTGCCGACTCACCGGAGGCAAGCGCGTTCTCCAAAGTTGCACGCAGCAGCGGCCCGAGCATGCGGTCCGGAAACTCCACGCCCACCTCGGTCAGCAGCTGGGACGCCTGCGCCACGAGCGTGACCAAATGGTTCGAACCGTGGGCAAGGGCGGCGTGGTAGATGGTGCGGTCGCCCTCGGCGATCACCACCGGTTCGGCCCCCATTTCGACGACGAGCGCCTGGGCGATGGGAAGCATGGCGGCGTCCGCCGTGACCCCGAACGTGCAGTCCAGCAACCGGGTCAGGTCCAGGCTCATGCCGGTGAAGGTCATGGCCGGGTGCAGCGCCAGCGGCACGGCACCGGCCGCCCGGACGGGATGCAGCACCCCGACGCCGAACCTGCCCGACGTGTGCGCCACGAGCTGGCCGGGCTGCCACGCACCGAGCTTGGCGAGCCCCTCCACGAGCCCGCCGAGGGCGTCATCCGGAACGGCCAGCAGCACCAGCTCAGAGCGTTCCACGATGTCCTGGATCTCCAGGACGGGGACGCCGGGCAGCAGCGTTTCGGCGCGTTCCCGGCTCGCGTCGGAAACGGCGGAAACCCCGACGACGGCGTGCTCGGCCGCGCGCAGCGCCGCACCGAGGACGGCACCCACCTTGCCGGCGCCGATGATTCCGACGCCGAGGCGTCCTGGCTTAGCCACGTTGCTGGCCTTCCTGTTGGGGTGCTGGGGTTGGATGCGGGACCGGCTCAACCACCGGTGCCGGCTCAACCACCGGTGCCCGCTTAACCGCCGGGGTCATGGCCGGGGCCACCTGGGCCAGCCACTGCTCGCTAGTCTGCCGCCGGCGCGCGGCGCGGGCGCGGGCCGCCTGGGCGTCGAAGAGCGCCTGCGCCTCCCGGATGTCGGCCTGGATCACCCGCGGTGCCACCGGCCCCGCGGTGGTGTGCAGCACGAGGTCGGCCAGGCCGAAGCGGCGGGCGAGGGGCCCCTGCTGCATTGCGATCGACTGGGTCCGCTCGTGCGGGACCACCACCAGCTGCCGCCACCAGCGCCCTGACCGCATGAGCAGTGCAGTGTCCGTGGCCGCGAAAGCGTTGCGGCGCCAGCCCAGCGGCGCCAGCAGCCGGGCCCGGCGCGGAGTGGTGACGAATCCGGCGTCGGAATCCAGTCCGTTCACACCCTGGTGGAAGACCCGCAGCGGATCGGCCGTTCCAGGGTCGGGCAGAACGAGGGCCAGCATGTTCAGGACGTCGTCCATCTTCCCCACCGGCAGCAGCGTGGTGCGGGCACCGGCCTCGCCGTTGTTCGCCCCGGCGGCCCCGTAACCGGCGGCGTTGACCTGCATCCGGTACCAGCCGAAGAGGCGCCACAGCGGCGGCTGGGCCACCTTGAGCGCCTGGATCCGGCCGGGCGGCAGGGTCTGTGCCTGTGTGTCGAGCAGCCCGTAGCGGAGCCGGATCCCGTCCGGCGAGATGGCCGCCGTGAAGTTGTAGCCCTTGGTGAACGAATTCCAGTACGCGGCGATGAGGCCGAGCGCCGCGGGAATCAGGTACAGGAAAAAGGCCCTGTTCTCGGTGAGCGCGGACAGCATCACCGAGGCCGCGGCGCCCAGGACCACAAAGACGCTCTGCTCGCTGAGCAGGAGCGAACCGACCAGGCGCGACGGCGGGACCTGCAGCACCTGCTGCTCCGGCGCCTCGGGAGCGGCTGCTTCGGGGTGCTCGGGATCCAGTCGGACTCCCGACGCGCGGGCCAGGATGGTGGCGCGCAGCTGGCGCGCGTCTTCGATGCGCAGGTACGCGAGCCGGACGGCGGACTCGCCGGCGTCGGCGACCTCGAACTTGAGCTCCGCCAGGCCGAAGATCCTGGCGAGCAGGGGCTGGACGATGTCGATGGCCTGGACGCGGTCCAGCCGCGCCTGCCGCTGCTGCTTGAACAGGAAGCCGGTGTTGATCCGGACGTAGCCCTCCGCCACCTGGTAGCGGG
The DNA here is from genome assembly GCF_042674585.1 of Arthrobacter sp. NPDC057013. Lineage (NCBI taxonomy): Bacteria > Bacillati > Actinomycetota > Actinomycetes > Micrococcales > Micrococcaceae > Arthrobacter > Arthrobacter sp. NPDC057013. Next base: position 11,739 of record NZ_JBHUSE010000017.1, on the reverse strand, counting down.
TGAAGTACCAGGACAGGATGAAGCCGAGGACCGCCAGCACCAGCATCAGTGCGCCGCCGCCCACGAGCCACGGGGCGCGGCCGGCGATGCGGTCATCTATAAGGGGCTGGCCCTGCAGCAGCCGTTCGAAACTGTCCCGACCGAAGAAGTAACCGATGGCGGCAAGGGCTACCCAGCCCCGCACGAAAGGTGTGGCCGGGTGCACGCGCAGCCACGCGCCGTCGGGCTTTCCGGAAGCGGGCCCGCCGCCGCTCACAGCCCGGCCAGCCTGGCTTCGCCGCGTGCCGAGAGCTGTTCCCTGAGCCGGGCGCCTTCCTCTGCGGGAAGGCCGGGAATCCCTGCGTTGGTGCCGGCGGATGCCGTGTGCAGCTTCAGGGTGCACAGCCCCAGCCCGCGTTCCACCGGGCCCGCGCTGATGTCCACGTACTGCATGCGGCCGTACGGCACCACCATGACGCGCTGGAAGAAGATTCCGCCGCGGATGAGGAGGTCGTCGTCTCGCTCGGCGTAGCCGATGGCACGCACCTGCCGCGGGATCAGGGCCAGGCGCCACAGCGCCAGCAGCAGCATGAAGGCGGGAATGCCGATGGCCAGCCACAGCGGCGGCCACCGCCACCAGCCGAGCCGGACGAACACCAGCGGCAGGCTCAGCACGGCCACCATGACCAGGTTGCCGACGGCCCACTCGACGAGCCGGACCGTAACGTATTTCGGGGACACGCGCAGCCAGGTGATCCCGGGGGGATCAATCGCCGCGGTAGGCATACTCGCCTTCCCCTTTGGCCTTGCCCCGGCCGCGGCCCGGCAGGCCTTCGCCGGCGTCCGTCTCGCCGTCCTCCGGCGGGATCTTGCAGAAGCGTTCGACGACGAGCCCCACCACGATCATGACCAGCCCGCCGCCGGCCATTCCGAGGGCGAGCCAGGTGACGTCCAGCCCGCTGCGGATGCTCCAGAACCTCAGCTGGTCCAGGAAGATCCCCGCGTGCCAGCCCAGCAGCATCGCACCGGTGTACGCGCAGGCCTGGGCGAGCACCAGCGTCCACGCCGCCAGGATGGGGTTCAGCATTTTCTTCTTCTTGCCGTTCCGCCAGCGGAGCACCCGGATGCCCAGCACCAGGGTCAGTGCCACGATGATGCCCATGGTGACCAGTGCCGTGGCCGGCAGGACCGGGGTGGCCATGCCGTAACGGACGGTCAGGACGGCGGCGGACCAGCCTGCGATGGCCAGGGCAACGCCCACGACTGCGAGCAGCAGCGGGCTCACGGGCTTCACGGCTGTCCCACCGTCCCGCCGTCGGGCACGCCGTCGAAGTCCCCGAAACCGTCGAAAGGCTTCAGATCCGGGAAATCGGCGGCCCTGGCGGCCAGCTCGGCCACCGGCTGCCCGTTCAGGGTGGCCGCGGGTTCCATCTGGGCCCAGGGGAAGAGCACGAAGGCCCGCACTGCTGCGAACGGGTGGGGCAGGGTGAGCACCGGATCGTCGCTCTGGAGGTCGCCGTAGACGATGACGTCGACGTCGAGCGTGCGCGGGCCCCAGTGCACCTCACGCACCCGGTGGTGCTTGTTCTCCACCGACTGGCAGTGCTTCAGAAGCTCGAGAGGTTCCAGCGACGTTTCCACGGAAATCACCATGTTGAGGAAGTCCGGCTGCCCGGAGGGACCGCCGACAGCCTTGGTCTGCACGATCGGCGATACGGCCAGGAGCCGCACCTCCGGGCGGTCCACGAGGTCCGCCACAGCCTCGGACAGCGTCTCGTTCCTCGCGCCGAGGTTGCTGCCCAGCGCCAGCACGGCACGCGTGTAGCCTGTCTTCGCGGCTGCCGGCTTTTCATGCAGTGCAGGTGCCGGGGTCATGACCGCTCCCGGTAGACACTGACGGCGACGTCGCCGAAGGGAACCTCGATGGGCGCCTTCGGCTTGTGCACCGTGATCTCCACGGCCTGGATCTTGAATTCCTTGAGCAGGCCCTCGGCCATCCGCACCGCCAGTCCTTCGATCAGGTTCAGCGGCTCACCGGTGATCCAGTCGGTGATCCGTCCGGCCACCTCACCGTAGTGCGTGGTGTCGCGGACGTCGTCCGACTCCGCCGCCTGGCTGAAATCCAGGTGCAGCACCGCGTCCACCACAAACGGCTGGCCTTCGCGGCGCTCAAAATCGAACACCCCGTGGTAGCCGGTGGCGGTGACACCGGTCAGCGAGATCCTGTCCATGGCTGTTCTGCTAGGCCTTCCTGGTCACTGGCCGTGGTCCGGGGCCGCCATGCGGGCGGCCACCTTGACGGCGTCAAGGCTGGGTCCGACGTCGTGCACGCGCACGGCCCACGCGCCGCGGGCGGCGCTGATGGCGGTGATGGCGGCGGTGGCGGCGTCGCGCTCCTCCGGGAGCGCCGCCTTGCCGGAGACCGTCAGGAGTGTGCCGAGAAAACGCTTGCGGGACGCGCCCACCAGCACCTTGTGGCCCATGGCGTCGAGCCGGTCCAGGTTCCGCAGCAGTTCCCAGTTCTGCACGTCAGTCTTGGAGAACCCGATGCCCGGGTCCACGATGATCTGCTCGGGCCGGACACCGGCCGCGTACAGCTTGTCGCGGACGCCGTTGAGTTCGGAGACGACGTCGTTCGCCACGTCGTCGTACTCCGTCAGGGAGGTCATGGTCTTGGCGTCGCCGCGGCGGTGGGTCAGAACATAGGGCACCTTGGTCTTCGCCACGAGCTCGGCCATGCCGGGTTCGATGCTGAGGCCGGAGATGTCATTGATGATCGCCGCCCCGGCGTTCAGCGCGGCCTCGGCGGTGGAGACGTGGGTGGTGTCGATGCTGACCAGGGCGCCCGCCTTCACGAGGGCTTCGATGACAGGCACCACCCGGCGCTGCTCCTCCGCCGGGCTGACCTCCTCGGCGCCGGGGCGGGTTGATTCGCCGCCGACATCGATGATGTCGGCTCCCGCGTAGAACATCCGGAGGCCGGCGGCGATGGCGGAATCCGCCGTCGCGTGCTTGCCGCCGTCGCTGAACGAATCCGGGGTGACGTTGAGGATGCCCATGACGAGCGTGCGGTCTGTGGGCAGGGCTTCGAACTTGGCTGCCGGCCGCGGTTTGCGCAGGATGGGCAGGGGTGAGGTTGCGGGGCCGGTTCCAGGTGCTGCAGCTAGGGAATCCATAGTCTGTTTTTTACCTTCCGAGTATGAGGCTCATGGCTTCGGCACGGGTGGCCGGGTCATGAAGTTGCCCGCGAACCGCGCTTGTGACGGTTTTGGCTCCGGGCTTGCGGATGCCGCGCATGGACATGCACATGTGTTCGCATTCCACCACCACGATGGCTCCGCGCGGCTTGAGGAATGTGACCAGCGCTTCGACGATCTGCGTGGTGAGGCGCTCCTGCACCTGCGGGCGGCGGGCATAGATATCCACCAGCCGTGCCAGCTTGCTCAGGCCCGTCACCCGGCCGTCGTGCGAGGGGATGTACCCCACGTGCGCGACGCCGTGGAACGGCACCAGGTGGTGCTCGCAGGTGGAGTAGAACGGGATGTCCTTCACCAGCACGAGCTCCTCGTGGTCGAGGTCGAAGGTGGTGCCGAGCACGCTGCCCGGATCCTGGTGCAGCCCGGCAAAAACCTCAGCATAGGCCTTGGCCACGCGCTTGGGCGTGTCCTGCAGCCCGCCGCGGTCCGGGTCCTCCCCTATGGCCAGCAGGATTTCCCGCACGGCTGCTTCAATCCGGGGCCTGTCCACCTTGTGGTGGCGGCTTGAGCCGTCCACCGCCAAATGGTCGGCGGTGGCGGTGAGGTCGTCGTCGTCGAAGTGAGTCACACCAAAGAGCTTAGCCGTGGTGACCGTCTGGACCGGCTTCCGTTACTCCGCTCTGGAAGGAGGCGTCCTCCGGAACACCCTGCGGGTGCGGCGGAATGGCGTCCAGTGGTTCCTCGAGCCGGGCTTCCTTTGCTTCTTCCTGCGCTTCGCGTTCCGCCCGCTCCTGCCGCGACTCAACCGGGCCGGCGTTGGAGACCGGGCGGGTCTCCTTGGACAGCCAGACCTCGCGGAAGTCGCGCTTGCGGATGTCGCGGAAGACGTCGGCGATCTCAGCCTGGTTCAGGGTTTCGCGTTCCAGGAGCTCCAGGGCCAGCCGGTCCAGGACATCCCGGTTTTCAGTGAGGATGGCGTAGGCCTCGTCGTGGGCCTGGTCTATCAGGCGTCGGACCTCTTCATCCACGATGTAGGCGATCTGGTCGGAGTAGTTCCGCTCATGGCTGGCGTCGCGGCCCAGGAACGGCTCGCCTCCGCCCTGGCCCAGGCGCACGGCACCGACGCGTTCGCTCATGCCGTACTGCGTGACCATCTGGCGGGCCGTGGACGTAGCCTTCTCGATGTCGTTCGAGGCGCCCGTGGACGGATCGTGGAAGACGATCTCCTCGGCGACGCGGCCGCCCATGGCGTAGGCCATCTGGTCCAGCAACTCGTTGCGGGTGACGGAGTACTTGTCGTTCTCCGGGACCACCATGGTGTAGCCCAGGGCGCGTCCGCGGGGCAGGATGGTGATCTTGGTGACCGGAGCGGAGTTCCGGAGGGCGGCTGCCACCAGGGCGTGGCCCCCTTCGTGGTACGCGGTGATCTTGCGCTCGTGTTCCTTCATGACGCGGCTGCGCTTCTGCGGGCCGGCCATGACGCGGTCGATGGCTTCATCGAGTGCGCGGTCGTCGATGAGGTTGGCGTTGGAGCGTGCGGTCAGCAGCGCGGCCTCGTTGAGCACGTTGGCCAGGTCGGCGCCCGTGTAGCCGGGGGTCTTCTTGGCCACGGCCTTGAGGTCCACGTTGGACGCCATGGGCTTGCCCTTGGCGTGGACCTGGAGGATCTGGTCGCGGCCGACGAGGTCCGGCGCTTCCACAGAGACCTGCCGGTCGAAGCGGCCGGGGCGGAGCAGCGCCGGGTCCAGGACGTCTGGCCGGTTGGTGGCGGCGATCAGGATGACGTTGGTCTTGACGTCGAAGCCGTCCATTTCGACGAGCAGCTGGTTGAGGGTCTGCTCACGTTCGTCGTTACCGCCCCCGACGCCGGCACCGCGGTGGCGGCCGACGGCATCGATTTCATCCACAAAGATGATGGCGGGCGCGTTGGACTTGGCCTGCTCGAACAGGTCACGGACGCGGGAGGCACCAACACCGACGAACATTTCAACGAAGTCCGAGCCCGAGATGGAGAAGAACGGCACGCCCGCCTCACCCGCGACAGCACGGGCCAACAGGGTCTTGCCTGTACCCGGAGGGCCATAGAGCAGCACACCCTTGGGGATCTTGGCGCCTACGGCCTGGAACTTGGCAGGCTCCGCAAGGAATTCCTTGATTTCCTGGAGCTCCTCGACGGCCTCGTCGGCGCCGGCGACGTCAGCGAAGGTCACCTGGGGCATGTCCTTGCTGACCATCTTGGCCTTGGACTTGCCGAACTGCATCACCTTGGAGCCGCCGCCCTGCATGCGGGACAGCAGGAACCAGAACAGGACACCCAGCAGCAGCACCGGCACCAGCAGCGAGAAGAGTCCCGAGAGCCAGTTGCTCTCCACCGGCTGGTCCGTGTAGCCCTTGGAGGGGTTGGCAGCGGTCACGGCCTTGACGACGTCCGGGCCGCGGTCGTTGACGAAGAAGAACTGGACGTTCTTGCCCTTGTCCTGGCCGTCGATGACGAGGTTGTCTTTCAGCACCAGGTCGACGCGGTTTTCGCCGTCGAAGATCTTGGCCTGTTCCACCTTGCCCGGCTGGGAGAGGAGCTCGAGGCCTGGCTGCGTGTCGATGCGCGTCGAGCCGCCCGGAGCCAACGTTGCAAAGGCCAGCAGGAGCATGCCGACCACAACAATGATCCAAATGCCCGGGCCCTTGAAGAAACTCTTAGCTTTCATCTGTTCGGGGGCTGGCCCCGTCCCTCCTGGTAGTGCTGCACGGCGCGAGGACTGCGCGCGTGTGGTGCTGCGTCGTTTCTAGCTATACACCGTCAGGAGTAATTCACGCACGGTGTAATACAAAAGTTCCCTCAGGGCGTAGTGGCTGGTCGGGCTGGGAATGCGTCTGTGGATGCGGCCAAGTCGGGCGGCGGCGGGCATTTCTGCACCGCTTTCACGGCTGCCCGGAAACCCGTCCCCGGCGTTGCTGGCCCGAGCACATCGACGTGCCGCTAAAGTGGTGCAGAAATGCGGGGCCGGCTGGTGGCCACAGCGTCTCCGCGGGCTCAGTTGTCCACATACGCGGGCCTCTGCCTGCCGGAATGCACCGCCGCGGGGCCACGCTGGACCACATGCAGCCCACGGACTTCCTCGCACGGCACGGAGGCGTGGCCAGGCCGGCGCACCTGAGGCGGGCGGGATTCACCCGAGGGCAGATACGCACCGCTTTAAGCAGCTCGCGCCGCCGCCGGACCCGTGTTGTCAGGGCTCGACGGCGGCGCGGTCACCGAAAGCGGTGCAAAATGCGGGGCCGGCTGTCGGAGGTGTCTACTCGTAGACGTGCGGGGCCAGGGTGCCCACGAAGTCCAGGTTGCGGTACTTCTCGGCGTAGTCCAGGCCGTAGCCCACCACGAACTCGTTGGGGATGTCGTAGCCAACGTATTTGACGTCGATCTCCACCTTGGCGGCGGTGGGCTTGCGGAACGCGGTGCAGATTTCCACCGACGCGGTGCCGCGGGATTCGAGGTTGGTCTTCAGCCAGGACAGGGTGAGGCCTGAGTCGATGATGTCCTCGACGATGAGTACGTCCTTGCCCATGAGGTCCGTGTCGAGGTCCTTGAGGATTCGCACCACACCGGAGGACTGCGTGCCGGAGCCGTAGGAGGAGACTGCCATCCAGTCCATGGAAATGTGCGAGTGCAGGGCCCGGGCCAGGTCGGCCATGACCATGACGGCTCCCTTGAGCACGCCCACGATCAGGATCTCGCGGCCTTCGTAGTCCTTGTCGATCTGGGCCGCGAGCTCGCCGATGCGCTGCTGGATCTGTTCCTTGGTGTAGAGAACGTGCTTGAGGTCTGCCTGGACGTCGGATGAATCCACCAATTGCTCCTGTGTAGATGCGGGGGCGACTATTTGCGGGACGGTTTATGAAGCCGGAATACAAGCTTCCCACAGCGGGCGGCCTCGCGGGGAACGCCTTCCGCCCCGCCCGGCCCCTGGGCACGCTCCCGGTCCTGCTCGGCCAGCGAAAGACGGTACACGCTGACCCCGCCGGGCAGCTCCACCGGACCGGCCGAGCCCTTCCGCCGCAGCAGTGCCTCCGCCGCCAAAAGGCGCTGGTAGCTGGGCTGTTGACCGCCGACGGCGGCAGCCGCCTTTGCGATCACCCGGAACCTGATGGCCGGGGCCAGGCCGGCTAGGGCAGCCTCCGCGAGGCTGGTGTCCGGGCCGTCATGCTCGACGAGCGACTCGTAGGTGCTGTTGGCCACGTCCTCCAGATAATCCGCATCCAGCTGCAGGATGGCGGCGGTGCGTGCCAGCGATTCGGCCACGCCCGGACCGAGCTTTTCCTCCAGCACCGGCATGACCTCCACACGCGTCCTCGAACGGGCAAAGGCAGGATCCGTGTTGCTGGGGTCGTGCCAGGGCTCGAGCTCCTCCGCGCGGCAGATCTCCAGGGTGTCTTCCCGGCGCAGGCCAAGGAACGGCCGGAGCAGCTTTCCGCGGGCAGGTCGCATCCCTGCCAGGGAGCGCGTGCCGGAACCACGGGCCAGGCCCAGCAGCACCTGCTCCGCCTGGTCATCGAGCGTATGTCCCAAAAGGACGGCGCCCGCTTCCCACTCCCCTGCCGCCGCCTCAAGTGCGGCATGGCGGGCATCCCGGGCTGCGGCTTCCGGCCCGAAACCGGTGGCGGCAACATCCACCGTACGGATCTGCACCGGGTCCAGGCCGAGTTCCCGGAGGATCTCAGCGGTTCCCGCGGCGACCTCGGCGGAACCTGGCTGCAACTGGTGGTCCACCACCACCGCGCCGACGGTGACCGGCCGGCCGTCCACGTGGCCGCGCCGGGCGAAGTAGGCGGCCACAGCCGCCAGGGCCAGGGAATCGGGTCCGCCACTGCAGGCCACCAGGACGCGTTCGGGGTAGCCGGCGCCGGCCAGTGCCTCCTGCAGCATTTTCCGTGCCGTGCCCAGGACCGGCGCAAGCCGGCCCGGCCGCCGCCGCCCGCTGGGAACGGACCCGCTGGGAACAGACCCGCTGGGGACGGGGCCGCTGCGAACAGGAGAAGAGCCGCCGGCAGTGCTGGGGAGGTGCTGCACGGAACCTAGAAACCCATCCTGTCGAGCCAGATCCTGGCGTTGTGGATTTCCTCTTCCGTGGGCAGGTTCGCCGGAGCTTCCCAGACCCGGTTGAAGCCTTCCATCCCGGCCACATCCACCACGGCACGGACAAATTTGGCGCCGTCGCTGTACTGCTTCATCTTGGCGTCGAGGCCCAGCAGGCTGCGGATGAACTTCTCAATGACACCCCGGTCCTTGCCGCGGGCGTTGAACCGCTGCCGGATGGTCTTCACGGACGGGACGATGCTGGCATCCACGGCGTCCATCACCACGTTCGCGTGGCCCTCGAGCAGGCTCATGACCGCCGTCAGGTGTGACAGCGAGGCCTTCTCCTCGGGGTCCTGCAGGAGGTCGAGGATGGCGCCGCGGCCCGGAGCGGAACCGGAGGCGGCCCGGTCCTTGAGCGAGCGGGCGGCTGCCGAAGCGCGTTCCATCAGGGAGTCGACGTTGCCCAGCAGGTGCCCGCTGAGGTTGTCGATCTCGTTCAGCATGTGGTGCCGGAGCCAGGGCGCCGCGGCGAACTGCACCCGGTGCGTCTGCTCGTGCAGGCACACCCAGAGCCGGAAATCCGTGGGGGTAACGTTGAGCTCGCGCTCGACGGCGATGATGTTTGGTGCAACGAGCAGCAGGCGGCCGCCGGACGGCGCCTGCGATCCTTCGGCGAGGGCGGCAAACGGATCGTACTGGCCCAGGACCTTGCTGGAGAGGAAGGCGAGCACGGCGCCGAGCTGGCTGCCGGTGATGGCGCCGCTCACGGAAGCAGCGCCCGGGCTGATGGTGCCGCGGCGGTTCTCCAGCATCTTTTCGATGGCGGGCTTCAGCATCACCGCAAAACTCTGCGTGTTGGCCTTCGCCCAGGAGGCACGCTCCACGACCAGAACCGATGAGTCACGCAGATCGCGTGCCGCCTCCAGCCCGGTGATCTGGTGGACGTGCGGAACGGAGGCGTCCGCCAGCTCGCGCAGCTGGGAGACGGCGTCGCCGATCTCGGCAGCAGTCAAGGACGGGCCGGGCGGAGCCAGCCGTGCTGCTGCGGACGCGGCGAGGTCCCAGTTAATGAGAGCCTGGGCAGGGGCGGATGACTGGCTTGCAGTTGACTCCATAGGCTCCATCAGAACATACGTGCCTTGCCGCGCGCCTTAAGTTCGCTGACTGGCGAACTAACTGCAGCCGCAGCCGGCCAAAGCCGTGGCCGCCGTATCCAGCGCCGGCTTGTTGCCCTCCGCTCCCGGCGTCAGGCCGTTGCCGATGAAGGAGAACACCAGGAGCCGGCCGTCGGCGTCCACCACGTACCCGCTCAGTGCAATGACGGCGTTCAGGGTTCCTGTTTTGGCGCGCACCAGGCCGGCACCCTCGGCCGTGGACTCGTCGATGTATCTGTCGCCCAGCGTGCCCGTCAGCCCGGCCACCGGAAACCCCGCCAGCGCGGCCCTGAGCCGGGTGTCCTTGCCGTTGGTGATGGCCCGAACCACCTCCGAGAACTGGCGGGCGGACACCTGGTTGGCCAGGGCCAGGCCGGACACATCCGCGGCGGACATCCCCTCCGTGGGGACTCCGAGCCCGGCGAGCTGCCCCAGAACGGCTGCCTTGGCGGACTCATACGTCGCCGGCTGGCCGGCAGCCACCGCGGTCATGCGGCCCAAGGTTTCGGCGAGGTAGTTGTCCGAGGTCTGGAGCATGAGGTCCACCTGCTGGCTGACTGTCGCGGACTGAACTTGAGCGAGGACTTTGGCGTCCGCGGTCTGCCTTCCGTCAAGGCGTACGACGGCGGGTGCCACAGTCATGCCCGCGGCGGCACCTGCCGCTTTGAGGCCCGCAGCGAACGCCTCCCCCGCGGCGATGGCGGAGTCCTGGGGCCGGGATGCCGCGGTGTCCGCGGGATCAAACCGTGCCGAGTTCAGGGCGAGTGGAAACAGCGGGGCAGTCTCGCCGGCGGCAACGTCATCAGGGTTCCAGGCCGGGTTCAGCGCCGGGCCAGTGAAAAGGGAATCATCCACGAGCACCTGAAGCTGCCCCTTGAAGCCGGCCTTGCGCAGTGAGTCCACAGTCTGTTTGGCCAGCGTTCCGAGCCCGGCATGGCCCAGGACCTTGGACTCGGCGGAGTCGCCGGCGCCGAGCAGGACGTCGCCGCCGCCCACCAGCACGACGGACCTCGTCGCTCCCCCAGTTGCCCCCGGGGATGGCGCGGCCGGACCGGCGACAACCTTGGTGTTGAACCGTTCCTCGGGGCCGATCCCCCGCAGCGCGGCCACGGCGGTGAGGAGCTTCATGTTGGAGGCCGGGATCCGGTTTGTGGCACCGCCCCGGTCATAGAGGACCTTGCCGGTGGCGGCGTCCTGGACCACGGCTGTGAACGTTCCGCCGCCGTCGGTCTTGAGGACAGGGTCCAGCCGGGCCGCCACATTGGCGGGAACGGGCACCGGCGCGGCGGTGCTGAGCGGGTCGATGCCCTGCGGGACGGACAGGTGCTGCGGGACCAACTGCCAGGCGGGGGTTTGCACGGATTCGGCTGTGGACCGGGCCGGACCGGTCAGGGCGGGCGCAATGAGCACCCCTGCGGGAACGGCCAGCGCCAGGAGGAGCACTGTGACCAGGACGGTCGGCCAACTCCGGACCACTGTGGAAAGCCTGCCGCGGCCGCTCGCCGTGCCCCTGGTGCCGCTCATACTGCTGGTCCTCAAAGTCCTGAAATTACCCCATTAGTTCCTGAAACCTGGGCCTCTCGCTATATCCTCAATAGTAGTCGGCGGCACCGACAGTCCATTTTTGGTTGATCATCGCGTGTGCCGCGAACACCAAGCAATCGTCGAGGAGCATTCCATGAAGCATGACGTGACCATCGAGATCCCCAAGGGATCGCGCGTCAAGTACGAAGTCGACCACGAGACCGGCCGAGTCCGCCTGGACCGCGTCCTCTTTACTTCCATGCAGTACCCCACCCACTACGGCTTCTTCGAGAACACCCTCGGCGAAGACGGCGACCCGCTGGACGCGCTGGTGCTCCTGCAGGACTTCGATCTGCACCCGGGCGTCATCGTCGAAGCCCGCCCGATCGGCGTCTTCAACATGACCGACGACGGCGGCGGAGATGCCAAGGTCCTCTGCGTTCCGGCGGACCCGCGGTTCGATCACATCCAGGAAGTCAGCGACGTCAACGAATTCCTGATCAAGGAAATCGAGCACTTCTTCACCCGCTACAAGGACCTCGAGCCCGGCAAGTGGGTCAAGGCCGAAGGCTGGGCCGACCGCGCGGCTGCCGAAGCCGAACTCGAAGCTTCCATCAAGCGCTACGTGCCCGCGGCACACTGACGCTTAGCGATTAACTTCGACTGGGCCCACTCCGCCAGGTTCCCTATCCGAGCGAAGCGAGGTTAGGGAGGCGGGGGGGGGGGGGGGGGGAGGAACCCCGCCCCCCCCCCCCGGGGGGGAGAGTGAGGGGAGTCTGCGGGGTTCCGCGGAAAAGAAAAAGTATGTGTG
>NZ_JBHUSE010000016.1:0-114444 GCF_042674585.1 Arthrobacter sp. NPDC057013 | reverse complement strand
CCAGAAAAACCCGGCAAAGAAAAACACCCCGGTCCGAAGACCGGGGTGTCACCGATGACTCGACTCATCCGTGAAGGATGTCTCGACTCACCACATGCGTGCGCGAGGGGGGATTTGAACCCCCACGCCCTTTCGGACACTGGCACCTGAAGCCAGCGCGTCTGCCGTTCCGCCACTCGCGCGCAACTTCTTCCACTCAGCCCCACCGGAGTCCGGTTTGTACCTCGTAAAAGCAGCGAGATCAAGCATAACGGACATTCCCCGCAATTTCCTAATCGGGCAATCGCGGTCACTTTGAGGCACGGTTATCCCGGGCACGGCGGCGGTTAGGAAGACCCCCGAAGCCGCGGCCGAGGGACGATTCGCGCCTGTGATCACGCCCACATTCGATGGTGGAACGTGAACGAATCGGGTTCCCGGCGCGTTGTGGATTAAGGTCTTTCCCAGACGTGGCAAGTAGTATCGGATACAAAGGGGCCCGCTTCCGGCGGGCACGGTGTTTGTTGTGAGTTTCGTTGTGACTGCGTTGCCAGAATGAGTTCCACGGGACGTACTGTCCCTCAGCAGCAAGGAAAGGAGAAGACCATGGGTTTGCTGGACAAGGTCGAGCGCGGCATTGAAAAGGCCGTCCGCGGCGTCTTCTCCACCGGCTCCAAAGCCCAGGTTGAGCCCGTGGAAATCGCGAGCCGCCTCCGCCGCGAAGTGGATCACAAGGCCATCACCATCGCTGCCGGCCGCACCCTGGTGCCCAACGTCTTCGACGTTCTCCTGAGTGACGAGGATTTCCAGCGCGCCCAGGAATGGGGGACGCCGCTGGCCGAGGAACTCTGCGACGTCGTCATCAACCACGTCCGCAGCCAGGGCTACATCCTCCAGGGCCCGGTCCGCATCTCGTTCCGGCGGGACGAATCCCACCGGGCCGGTGACTTCGAGATCACCTCAAAGACAGAGAAGTCCTCCGGTTCGGCACCGGCCGCCCCGCGGGCCAGCGTGCCGGCAGCGCCAAGCCGCCAGCCGGTCCGGCTGCAGCCTGTTCTCGACATCGACGGCCAACGGTATTCACTCAATGCCCCCTCAGTCGTCCTGGGCCGTTCATCAGAGGCTGACATCCTGGTGGACGACACCGGAGTCTCCCGCCGGCATCTGGAAATCCAGACCCACGGCGGAACCACCACCGCCGTCGACCTTGGCTCCACCAACGGCAGCTACGTCAACGGACACAAAGTGGCCGGCAGCACGGAGCTCACCGACGGCTCCACCATCACGATGGGACGGACCAAAATCATCTTCCGCCTCCTGCCCGCCAACAATGGCGGCCGCCCATGAGCGAACTGACCATCACGGCCCTGCGCTTCGGGTTCCTGCTTCTACTCTGGGTCCTCATCTTCAGCATCGTTTCCGCCATGCGGCGGGACCTCATGATCGGCCGCAAGGCCGCCACCGGGGCCCCCACCGCACGGCAGGTGCGGAAGAATCCCGAACTCGCCGAGCCGGCTCCGGCGCCGGTCAAGCAGCAGGCACGCCAGCTGGTGGTCACCGAAGGCCCGCTCAAGGGCCGTACCGTCCCGTTGGCCGCGAGCCCCATCCTGCTGGGCCGCGCACAGGAGGCCACGCTTGTCCTTGAGGATGACTACGCTTCCGGCAGGCACGCCCGGCTATTTCCACAGGGGAGCCGCTGGTTCATCGAGGACCTCGGCTCCACCAACGGCACCTATCTGGCCGACCAGCAGCTCACCAGGGCCCTGCCTGTGGACCTTGGTGTACCCGTGAGAATCGGCAAGACGGTCATTGAATTGAGGCCGTAGCCATGGCCGCCCCGGACATGCCCGCGGGCGAGGTTCCAGCCTCGCCCCGGCCCCTCATCCTGCGCTATGCGGCGCGCTCCGACGTCGGCCGCATCCGCGCGAAGAACGACGACTCCGCCTACGTGGGCAGGCACCTGGCCGTCGTGGCAGACGGCATGGGCGGCCACGCCGGCGGCGATGTTGCTTCCGCCGCCACCGTCCTGGACATGATCCACCTGGACACCAACGACTACGACGACGATGCCGGCACCGTGCTGGCCGACGAGATCCAGACCGCCAACTCCCTGCTCTCGGAACTCGTCCACATCAATCCCAAGCTGGCGGGCATGGGCACCACCGTGACTGCCCTGCTGCTCGCCGGGGGCAAGCTGCACTTTGCCCACATCGGCGATTCCCGCGCCTACCGCCTGCGCGACGGCGAGTTCGAACAGATCAGCGTGGACCACACGTTCGTCCAGCGACTCATCGACGAAGGCCGGCTGCGCCCCGAAGAAGCGGAAACTCATCCGCACAAGAACGTCCTGATGCGCGTCCTCGGTGACGTCGATGCCAGCCCCGAACTGGACCTCGCCACGATCGACGTGCAGCCCGGAGAGCGCTGGCTGCTCTGCTCGGACGGCCTGAACTACGTTGCCGGCCACGCCGTAGAGCGCACCGTGCGCGAAACCCCGGACCTCCGCGAATGCGTCGAGACACTCGTCGACCTCACCCTGGAGGCGGGGGCGCCGGACAACGTCACCGTTGTCATGCTGGAGATCGTGGAGGAAACGCCCGACGACGTCAGCACCGCCGCCGTCGACATCGTGCCTGACGCCGGACAACCGGACGCGATTACCGGGACGAAGGCTGCGGCCCCCGATGAAGCTGCTGCCGCCCCTCCTGCCGGGCCCGCCGCCGCGGCGCCGGGAGCCGAACCCTCCGACGCGAAGCCGGACTCCGCACCTTCGGCCGCTCCGGCTTCCCCCGCCCAGGCTCCTGCTGCAGCCGAACCAGCCAGCGCAGGCGAAGCTGCCGCAGCCGAAAGTGCAGAGAAGCCGTCCAACGAGCCGGCCACCAGCACCGACCCCCACCTGGGCGAGCATCTTTCCGCCGAGGTGCTGCGCGAGGAGCTTTCCTCCCGGCCGCACATCCTCGTCGGCGCAGCCGTTGCTGCTGCCGAAACCGGTTCCATCCCCACCATCGCCGGCCGCACCGTCGCACGCCGCGCGGCCACGGTCCTGACGCACAAGTCGGACCAGGCCCGCGACGAGGCTGACGAATTCGCACCGGCCCGGCGTCCGCGCCGCTGGCTCACCCTGGGAATCGCGGGCGCCGCGATCCTGGTCCTCGCCGTCGGCCTCTGGCTCGGTTACGCCTGGACCCAGACGCGCTACTACATCGGCGAATTCGACCAGCGGGTGGCCATCTTCAACGGGGTATCCCAGCGCCTCGGACCCATACAGCTCTCCACGCTGGAAGCGGTCACGGACATCAGGATGGACTCACTGCCACAGTTCTCGCAGCAGCGCGTCCGCCAGACAGTCCCCGCACGGGATCTCTATGATGCCCAGCGGATCGTCAAGAACCTGGAGCGCACGGGAAGCACCGCGCCGTCGGATGAGTGCCTGACTCCCTCGCCCACCGCAACTCCTTCAGCCACGCCGAAGGTCACGGCGACCGGCAAGGCGACGGGCACCGCGACAGCCAAGGCCACCCCAAAGCCGACAGCTGCGGCATCCCCGAAGGCGACCTCAACCGCCAGGCCGACGGCTTCGCCGTCCGCAACAGCCGGAGCCTCTGCCGTACCCACCCCAACCGCAACCTGTGAGGGGGGCCAATGAGCCACGCCGACACCATGCCCAAACCCCGGCGCAACGTGGAACTGCTGTTGCTCGTGCTTGCCCTGTCGGTCAGCATCGGCGCCAACGCACTGATCAGCATCGATGAGCAGACGTCGCTGGACACGGACTTCTGGTTCCAGTCCAGCCTTCTCGCCGTCGCCGCTTTGGTGTTCCACGTTGTCCTCCGGCTCCGTGCCAAATATGCCGATCCGGTAATACTTCCGCTGGTGATTACCCTCAACGGCCTCGGCCTGGCGATGATCCACCGCCTTGATGCCCCCGGCGAGGACACCGGCAACAACCAACTGCGGTGGACCGTCATCGCCATGGCCGTTGCCATCGCCGTGATCTGGTTCCTCAAGGACCACCGCGTGCTGCGCCGCTTCACGTACATTTCCCTGGCCGTCAGTGCCCTGCTCCTGATCCTTCCCCTGGTTCCGGGCATTTCCGCCGGCGAAATCCTTGGCGCCCGGGTGTGGATCCGCCTCGGGCCGATGACGTTCCAGCCGGGTGAGGTCGCCAAGATCACCCTCGCCATATTCTTTGCCGGGTATCTTTCCTCGAACCGGGACCTCATCATGCTGGCCGGCCGCAAGATCGGCCCGATGCAGTTCCCCCGGTTCAAGGACATGGGCCCGATGATCACCGCCTGGCTCGTGAGCATCGGCGTTCTCATCTTCCAGCGCGACCTCGGATCATCTGTCCTGTTCTTCGGCCTGTTCATCGTGATGATCTACGTGGCCACCAGCCGCATCAGCTGGGTGGTCATCGGCCTCGCGCTGATCCTCGGCGGCGGCTTCGTGGCGTCCAAGGTCTTCTCACACGTCGCCCTCCGCATTGACAGCTGGCTCAATGCCTTCACCGAGGAAGTCTTCGGACGTTCCCCCGGCGGCAGCGGCCAGATCGTGGAAGGCCTGTTCGGCATGGCCAGCGGCGGCCTCGTGGGCACCGGCCTCGGCCAGGGCCGGCCCAACCTGGTCCCGTTCGCCAACAGCGACATGATCATCGCCTCCTTCGGCGAGGAACTGGGCCTGATCGGCCTGTTCGCCATCGTGATGATGTACCTGCTGCTCTTCACCCGCGGTTTCCGCGCGGCCCTCGGCACCCGCGACGCCTTCGGCAAGCTCCTCGCCTGCGGCCTGTCCTTCGCCGTGGCGCTGCAGTGCTTCGTGGTGATCGGCGGCGTCACGCGGCTGATCCCGCTCACCGGCCTCACCACGCCGTTCCTGGCCGCGGGTGGCTCCTCACTGCTGGCCAACTGGATCATCGTGGGCCTCCTGCTGATGATCTCGCACACGGCCCGCGGCCCGGTGGACACCTCACCGATGCAGCCCGGCAGGACACCGGAAGCCCAGAAGCCGGTGACCGCCGCAGGAAACCGGCAGGACCGCAACGCCACCCAGACTCTCCCAGACGCTCCCACCGAGGCGGTGAAACACCTGTGAACCAGGCCATTCGACATTCATGGATCGCCGCGATCGCCATGTTCGCCCTGATTTTTGGTGCGATCAGCTACGTCCAGGTGGTGGGCGCGGACGAGCTCAAGGCCAACCCGTGGAACCGGCGGGCCATCCTGCAGAACTACTGCAATGACCGCGGCGCGATCCTCGTCGGCGGCTCCGCCATCGCCGAATCCGTGCCGGGCAACGAGTCCTGCAAGTTCCAGCGCAAGTACAACCAGCCCGAGCTGTACGCCGGGCTGACCGGCTACTTCTCCCGGAGCTACGGGGTCACCGGCCTCGAAGGCGCCATGGATGCCCAGCTCGCCGGAAGCTCCGACCAACTGTTCTTCGACCGGATCGGCCAGCTCTTCCTGGGTAACCAGCCCAAGGGTGCGTCCGTCGAGCTGACGATTGACCCCAAGATCCAGAAGCTGGCGTACGACCTCATCCCGGACGGCCAGCGGGGCGCGATCGTGGTGACGAATCCCAAGACGGGCAACATCCTGGCCATGGTCAGCAAGCCGTCCTACGATCCCAACCTCATCGCCACCCAGGACGTCGCCAAGGAACAGGCTGCCTACAACGAGGCCATCAAGGTCCCCGGCATCAACCTGAACCCCTCGGTCAGCGGCCCCACCGGCGCCCTGCTGGCCCCGGGCTCGGTCTTCAAGCTGGTGGATACGGCAGCAGCCCTGAACTCCGGCAAGTACAACGCGGACAGCGTGCTGCCCAACCCGGCCCAGATGAGCTTCCCGGGCATCCAGTACCAGCTGCCCAACTACGCCGGCGGCAACTGTTACACCCGCAACACGGCCAGCTTCGCGTTCGCGCTGCAGCAGTCCTGCAACACGCCCTTCGCCAGCATTGCCCGCGACCTCGGCGAAAACGCGATAGCCCAGCAGGCCAGCAAGTTCGGCTTCGGCCAGGAGCTGGGCGACCAGCTCAAGCTGGACTACGCCAAGAGCGTTTTCCCCTCGGGTCTCGACGCAGCCGGACTCGCGCAGTCCGCCATCGGCCAGCGCGACGTCCGCGCGACGCCGCTCCAGATCGCCCTGATGACCTCGGCCATCGCCAACGGCGGAGTGCAGATGGCACCGAACCTCATCAAGGCGGTCCGGTCCCCGGACCTCAGGGTCATCGACGAACCGAAGCCGGTGGCTTTGCGGACCTCGACGACGCCGGAGATCGCCGCTCAGATCACCGAATGGATGACGAGCGTGGTCAGTGAGGGCATCGCCTCGGGTGCCGGCGTTCCCGGTGTCCAAGTGGCCGGCAAGACCGGCACCGCCGAGCTCGGGAACGGCCTGAATAACTCTTGGTTTACGGGGTTCGCCCCGGCTAACGATCCGCAAGTGTCCGTCACCGTTGTCATGCAGGGCGTGGACATCACCACCGGTGCACAGCTAACCAGTCCGAACGCAAAGAAGATTTTTGAGGCGGTGTTGAATAAGTGAGGCCTACATCGGGAATCACCCTCGGCGGCAGATTCCAGTTGACCACGCGTATTGCGATCGGCGGCATGGGTGAAGTCTGGAAGGCCAAGGACCAGATCCTGGGCCGGATCGTGGCCATCAAGGTACTCAAAGAGGAGTACACGGGTGACCCCGGCTTCCTCCAGCGGTTCCGCGCGGAGGCCCGCCACACCGCCCTGCTCAACCACGTGGGCATCGCCAATGTCTTCGACTACGGTGAGGAGGAAGGCTCCGCGTACCTGGTGATGGAGCTGGTCCCCGGCCAGCCGTTGAGCAGCATCATCGAGCACGAGCAGGTCCTCTCACCGGATCGCACGCTGTCCATCATGGCGCAGACGGCGCGGGCCCTGTCCGTGGCCCACGCCCAGGGCCTGGTGCACCGTGACGTCAAGCCCGGAAACCTGCTGATCACCCCTGACGGGCGGGTCAAGGTCACCGACTTCGGCATCGCGCGCCTGGCAGACCAGGTGCCGCTGACGCAGACCGGCCAGGTCATGGGCACCGCCCAGTACCTCGCCCCCGAACAGGCCACCGGCCAGACGGCCACCGGCGCCTCGGACATCTACTCGCTTGGCGTGATCGGCTACGAGTGCCTCACCGGGCACCGCCCCTTCTCCGGCGAATCCCAGATCGCCATCGCCCTGGCGCAGGTCAACGACGCGCCGCCGCCGCTGCCGGAGTCGCTGCCCAAGCCGGTCCGTGCGCTCCTGATGTCCATGCTGGCCAAGGATCCGAAGAACCGTCCGGCCAACGCCATCAAGCTGGCCGAGGCGGCAGAGGCCATCCGCAACGGTGACATCTCCGCAGCCCACGCGGCCGTCCCCGGCATGCTCCTGTACGAAGGCGGCACGGGCGCCATGACGGCACCGGTAAACATCGCCACCGCACCAACCGGCGTGATCGGTTCGGAGAAGAGCTCGACGACGGCCACCTCGGCCCTGCCTGTGCTTGGCGCAGCGGCCGCGGGTGCTGCCGCCGGCGGGGCAGCGGCTGCGGCCGCCGGCAACCCGGACGCCGCCCCCACGCGGGCAGGGAGCACGCTGTCGCGTGCGGATGCCCTGGCCGCCGAGCGCACCTGGGACCAGGAACCGGAACAGTACGACGACGAACCAGAGGATGAGCCCGAGCGGCGGAAGCGCAGCCTGTGGACCTGGCCGCTGATCGCCCTGATCCTGCTGGTGCTGTTCGCCGTCGCCGGGATCCTGCTGAGCCAGGCGGGTTTCCTGTTCCCGGGCCAGGGCCCGGCCGCCACCACGTCGAGCACACCCAGCCGCAGCATAAGCACGAGTGCTACGCCCACGCCGACGCCTACGTCGGAAACCCCGACGCCGACCCCCACACCGACGCCGACGCAGTCCACTCCCGAGGCCATCAACGTGATTCCGGAGGCATACCTCGGCAAGCAGTTCAGCGAGGTCCGCACCGAACTGATCGCGCTGGGCCTCAAGGTGGACGGCAAGGAAGTCTTCAACCCTGCCACTCCGGGCACCGTCACGGACCTCAACCCGTCGGGCCCGCTGCAGGCCGGTGACACCGTCAGGGTCACCTATTCCAAGGGCCCGGAAAAGATCAAGGTACCGGACATCAGCCCGGGCAGCACCGAAGCCGAGGTCCAGTCAGCCATTGAGAAGGCCGGGCTGCGCTGGCAAAAAGGCGCCGACGAGGCCGGCGACCCCGGCCAGGACCCCGGAACGCTTGTCCGGACCGAGCCCGACAGCGGCCGGGAGGTCGACGCCGGGTCGGTGGTGACCTACCACCTGGCCGAGGCCCTCATCCCCACACCCACAACCACGCCAACTCCAAGCGGCTCGCCGACTGGAAGGTAAGCAAGCCGTGACCACGCCACGAACTCCGTCACACCGGGAAGACAACATCCCGGTGACCAGTCAGCGTGTCCTCAACGGACGCTATGAACTCGGGGAACTCATCGGCCGCGGGGGCATGGCCGATGTGCACCGTGGCCTGGATACCCGACTGGGCCGGACGGTCGCCATCAAGCTGCTCCGCCCTGACCTGGCCCGGGACCCCCAGTTCCAGGCCAGGTTCAAGCGCGAGGCCCAGGCCGTCGCGGCCCTGAATCATCCATCGATCGTGGCCATCTACGACACCGGCGAGCACACCGTGCCGGGAGACGGGCACGACCAGGTCCGGGTTCCCTACATCGTCATGGAGTTCGTGGCCGGCAAGACCCTCCGCGACCTGATCCGGGCCCACGACATCACCATAGACCAGGCGGTGGACTACACGCTGGGTGTCCTGTCGGCACTGGAATACAGCCACAAGGCCGGAATCGTGCACCGGGACATCAAGCCGGCGAACGTGATGTATTGCGAGAACTCGGACATGGTCAAGGTCATGGACTTCGGCATTGCCCGCGCGGTCGCCGATTCCTCGGCAACCATGACCCAGACGCAGGCCGTGGTGGGCACCGCCCAGTATCTGTCGCCGGAGCAGGCGCGCGGCGAGGCTGTGGATGCCCGCAGCGACCTGTACTCGGCAGGCTGCCTGCTGTACGAAACGCTGACCGGCCGCCCGCCGTTCGTGGGTGAAAGCCCGGTATCGGTGGCATACCAGCATGTCCGGGAGAAGCCCGAACCGCCCAGCAATTTCAATCCGGACATCTCCGATGCACTGGACAGCGTGCTGGAAAAGGCGCTGCAGAAGAACCGTGCTGACCGTTTCCAGGATGCCGCGGCCTTCCGCCGTGCGCTCCGGGCCGCGAAGAACGGGATCCCTGTTCCGGCGTTGTCGCCCAGCGAGGCGCCGACCGACCCCAATGACATCCCCGAGCCGCACCGCACGCCGCCTACGGAAGCGTTCTCCATGACCGGAGCCAGCTTCCTCGATGACGCTCCCACGGGCCGGCTGCGCCGCTCCCGGGACGCCGATGATGACGAATCCGTGCTGCCGGCCGAGGCCGCGGCGGTGTACGAGACGGCCGAGCATGACGAGCTGCCGCTCGGGCTGCCCCGCGAACGCGAGCGGTCCGGTCTACAGAAGTCCCGCCGTCGGGCCTGGATCACGACGTTCGTGATCTTTACCCTCCTGGTGCTGGCCGGCGGCGGCCTGTGGTTCTACAACTTCCTCAACCAGCCACCCGCTGAACCGGCGCGGGTCGCGATTCCCTCGGTGGAGAAGCTCTCCGAATCCGAGGCGCTGCAGACGCTCTACGACGCCAAGCTGCGGCCACGGATCAAGCGGGTGCAGAACGACTCGATCGTCAAGGGGACGGCCATCGGCACCGCGCCGCCGGCGGGGTCGTCGCTGGAACCGAACTCGGAAGTGGTCCTTAACGTTTCGGCGGGCCCCAGCGCCGTCAAGATCCCGGAGACGCTGCCGGGACGGACGGAGGCGGCAGCCCGCGACATACTGCGGCAGGCAGGGCTGGTAGGCGCCCCGTCCACCACCATGGCCAACAGCGCCACGGTTCCGGCGGGTCTGGTGATCACCACCAAGCCGGCGCCGGGCCAGCAGGTGGCGGTGGGGAGCACGGTCGAGATCCTGGTGTCCACCGGCAAGGTGGCGATGCCCGAGCTTCGGGGCATGACCCGTGCCGAGGCCGAGACGGCGCTCAAGGAACTCGGCCTGGTTGCCGTGATCCGTGAGGTGGAGAATTCCCAGGTTCAGCCCGGCAAGGTGACAGGCCAGAGCGATCCGCTGAACTCGCTGGTGGAGCAGGGCAAGGCCATCACCGTCACGGTGGCCACGGCCCCGGCACCGGCCCCGGAGCCCACACCCAGTCCGACGCCGACGGCGACGCCGAGCCCCACCAAGGGCAAGTAGGCCCACCGCCGAACCAGCCCTGGTGCTGCATCGGGCTGCATCAGGGCTGAATCGGGTTAGGTCAGTGCTGGATCAGCGGGCTGAGCGTGGCGGCCCTTTCGGCTGCACCCTTCATGCCCAGCGACTCGAGCCAGTTGCCCAGCATCTGGTAGCCGCCCTCGGTCAGCACGGATTCGGGGTGGAACTGGACGCCGCACAGCGGCGCGGTGCGGTGCTGCAGCCCCATAACGACGCCGCTGGCCGTTTCCGCCGTGATCTCCAGGATCTCCGGGATCGTGTCCCGGACGGCGGCCAGGGAATGGTAGCGCGTGGCCGTCACGGGGGAGGGCAGGCCGGCAAAAACGCTGGCCCCGTCGTGCTGGACCAGGGAGGTCTTGCCGTGCATCAGCTCCGGGGCGTGGGTCACCGTTCCGCCGTAGGCCTCCGCCAGGGCCTGGTGCCCGAGGCACACGCCGAACATCGGCTTCGTCTTCTCGCCGCACCACCGGATCAGCTCGATGCAGACGCCCGCTTCCGACGGCGAACCGGGGCCGGGCGAGATGAGTACGCCGTCGCGCGTTTCTGCCATTTCGATCGCTTCGGCGAGGGTCACGTCATCGTTGCGGACCACTGTTGTTTCGGCGCCCAGCTCCTGGAGGTAGCCCACCAGGGTGTAGACGAAGCTGTCGTAGTTATCCACGACGAGGATCTTTGCTGTGCTCATGGGTTTTTCGGCGCACCAATCGTTGAGTCGGTGAATTGGGTGAACTGGGACATCCAGGGGAAAAGGAACTCGACCATCAGGAACAGGGCACCGGCCACCAGCACCAGCGACGTGAGGACGCGGAGCCAGAGCGGGCCGGGGAGATGACGGAAAATCCAGCCGTACATGCCTACCCTTCCCCCCGTGCGCGGGCAACCTGGGCTGCGATCTCAGCGGGCGGTCCGGCCGAGGCCGGTTGCCAGTGGTCCAGCACCGAGTACGCAATGATCCTTTCCTCGGAGCCGAAGCGGGGGTTGCAGCTGGTCATGGTGAGAAGTCTTTCGGTGGGGCGCACTCCCGGCTGGTTGGGGACCGGCAGGAGTACTTCGGCTTCGGTCGGCAGAACGATGCGGTTGTTGCGGAAGACGTAGACGTAGTAACCGTCCCGCGTCTGGACGTAGATCTTGTCCCCGGGAACCAGTGTGTGGATATTGTCCAGCACGGCGCCATGCGTCTGGCGGTGGCCTGCCACCGCGAAGTTGCCCACAGCGCCGGGCATGGAGGTGTTGCCGTAGTGGCCGAGGCCCAGGGTGTCCAGGACGTCCGCGCTGGTGCCTTCGACGATGGGCCGGGTGTAAGTTTCGCCGAACCGGGGGATGTACATGATCCCGATGGTGCCGCCGTGGCCGGGGGCCTCGCCTGCAACGGGCGCCCCGTAGTCCTTCGGGCCGGCGGTGGCCGTGCCGCCGGTCGTCGACGGCGCGGGGGTCACAGGCCCAGCGAGGTCCCGGGCGAAGTCCTTGACGGCAGCGCTTTGCTTGGCATCGGACTCCACGTTGGTCCACCACAGCTGCCACGCAACAAAGAGGAGCAGCACTATTCCGGCGGTAATAAGCAGCTCGCCGACGATCTGGACGGACTTCCGCAGGATCACGCCGCCGGTCGCCGGCTTGCCGGTGGCCGTCACCTTCTCCTGCACTACCACGCGATCTCCTCCAAGGCGGTTGCGGGGCACCGGTGCGGACTGAACTACAGCTAGAATTGGCTGCTAGTAAGACTTCAGACCTGACCAAGAGTGTGCAGACCGCCGGCTATCCCCTCACAGCAGGATATCAAGCCGAGGTCCGTCCTCTTGATTCAGCCGCTAAGGAGGACATGTGCCCGAGTCAAAGCCACGTAAGAAGCCTGCCCGCCCGGCCGAGCCCGTTTCCACCCAGGCCGCCTACAAGCCGAACCCCGTGTGGTTCAAACCCGTCATGTTTGGCCTGATGATCATCGGCCTGCTCTGGATCATCACCTTCTACATCAGCGAGGGCCAACTGCCGGTCCAGGCCTGGCAGTCCTGGAACATCCTGGCAGGGTTTGGCATTGCGATCGTCGGCTTCCTGATGACCACGCGCTGGCGCTCCTGAGCCAACTCCTATGACCGCAGAAGGCATCGTCATCGGCGAGGATGGCCTGGCGCGCCCGTTGTGGGCTTCCACGGATCCTCTTCTGCGCGAGTATTACGACACTGAGTGGGGCCTGCCCGTCCGGGACGAGCAGGGCCTGTACGAGCGCATCAGCCTCGAAGCTTTCCAGGCGGGCCTGTCGTGGGCAACGATCCTGCGCAAACGCCCCGCCTTCCGTGCAGCCTTCGACAATTTCCACCCCGAAACCGTGGCCGCCTTTACCGAGGCCGACGTCGAGCGTCTCCTCCAGGACGCCGGCATCGTCCGCAACCGCCTTAAGATCCGCGCCGCGATCACCAATGCGAAGGCCACCATCGCGCTGCGGGACGAGGGCGGCCTCGTGGACTTTGTCTGGAAGTTCCAGCCGACCTCCACCCCTGCTCCCGTCACCTACGCCGAGGTGCCAACAACGTCCCCGGAGTCCATCGCCCTGTCCAAGGCGCTGCGGAAGAAGGGCTTCGCTTTCGTGGGGCCCACCACCATGTTCGCCCTGATGGAGGCCATTGGCATGGTGGACACCCACCTTGTGGACAGCCACCGCCGCGGAACTTCAGGCGTCTGGGCCTGACTGCTGCCAGGAGTGCGGCCGCCCCGGACCGAGAGGTCCACACGTGTTGGTAAAGATATCCACAGTGTTGATAACTTCGGTGGCTCCGGCACGGGGAAAACAGGCTGCGCCCCCGGTTGGCGCCGCCGTAGGGCCGAAACTTGCATTTTCGAAGTTATTAACAGTTGTGGAAATGACTGTGGAAAACCCCGGGTTTCAGCCCTTTTCGGGCCGGACGGGATGCTGGCTGGTGATCGAAACGCGGTTGAAGGCGTTCATGGCGATGGCCAGCCAGCTCACTGCTGAGTATTGCTTCTCGGTGAGGTGCTCCCGCGCGTAGGCGTCCTCCTGCTCCCGTGTGCGGGCATCGGGGAGAACCGTGACGCTTTCGGCCAGCGCCAGCGCAGCGCGCTCGTGGTCCTCGAACACGGCGGTGTCCCGCCAGGCTGGCAGAACGGCCAGCCGCTGCGTGGATTCGCCGCCCTTGACGGCGTCCGTGACGTGCATGTCGAGGCAGTATGCACAGCCGTTGATCTGCGATATGCGGACATTGAGCAGTTCGGTCAGCTTCTCGTCCAGGCCGGCTTCAAGCATTGCTTCCTTGGCCTTCAGTCCGAGCCCGTTCAGTGCCCGCCAGGCTGCGGGGTGGTGCTTGTCCAGGAAGATGTGGCTGTGGGTACTCACGTTCTAGAGACTACACGGGCAGGGTGTGGATACGCGGACAGTTATCCACTTAGCAACAGGCGACTACCCACAAGTTATCCACAGGTGGGGAAAACTTGTGGGGATTGCCGGCCGGATCGGCAGAAACCCGCCCTTGCGGGCGTCTTGAACGGTGGAATCACAGCCCTGTGAGTTATTAACAGTGTGAATAACCCTGTTGAAAGAACGTCCACAGAACTCCTCCTGAGGCACCCCGGTGTCTATTAATGCCCGGAACACCCCACTCCGGTGAAGTTTTGGTGAAGTTGTCCACTTAACCACAGCGGCAGGCAGCAAAGTTATCCACAGGTGTGGACGCAAGCGTGCATACGGCTCGCCAGCGACTCAGCAGCCCGGTATCACGGGGCCTGGCCAGTGACTTACAACTGTGTAAGTTATTAACAGTGTGGATAACCGCTGTGGAAAACCCCCGGCCGGTTCGCGGGCTCGACTCCGGATCGGGCCAACACACGCCGCAGCACCCACCTCGGCCCGCACGCACAAGAATGCCCCCGCTTCGGAAAGCGGGGGCATTGCGGGGGAGTACCGTACCAGGAGGCCTGAAGCCGCGTCAGGCAGCTATGAGCACCCGGTACCAGGAGGCCACCGCCAGCAGGACCATCACGAGGGCCAGCCCGCCGGCCTGCAGGATGTTGCGCCGCGGGCCGCGTGGGGCGTAGGCGATGGCGGCTGCGCACAGGGCGCCGGTGATGAAGCCGCCCAGGTGCGCCTGCCAGGCGATCTGCGGCACCATAAAGCCGATGACGCCGTTGATCGCGATGAGTACCCAAAGCTGCCTCGTCTCACCGCCACGGTGGCGCTGCACCACGAGCATGGCGCCGAACAGCCCGAAGATCGCACCGGAGGCGCCAACGAGTCCCACGGGCCCGCCCTCGGGCAGGATCGGTGTCAGCAGCAGGTATCCCACCGACCCGCCGATGGCGGACAGCAGGTATACGGCAAGGAAGCGGATCCGGCCCAGCAGCGGTTCAAGCGCCTGGCCGAAAATCCACAGCGTGTACATGTTCAGGACGATGTGGAGCAGAAAGCCCTGGGAGTGCAGAAAAGCCGAGGTGAGCATGCGCCACGGCTGGAACACCCCGTACTCGGGCGTCGCATAAACCGACGCGTACGCGAGGGTCCGGTACACCGCGTTCCCGGGAAGCACCCACTGCAGAACGAACAGCAGGGCACACAAGGCGATGATTGCGTACGTCACCACGGGCCTGCCGGACGCAACGGCACCGCCGTAAACGGTCCGGGCTGCCGGCGTCGTACGCTTTGCTTCGTTGACGCAGTCAACACACTGGAATCCGACGGCGGCCGCGCGCTGGCACTCGGGGCATGCCGGCCGCCCGCAACGCTGGCAGCTGACGTACGAGGGCCGGTCCGGGTGCCGGGGGCACACCGGTACCTGCGCTGACGGCTCCGCCGCCGGAGTTCCGTAGGTCATGTGGCTAGAGCTGCTCGATGTCGATGCTGTTGATGGTCACATCTTCAACCGGGCGGTCGCCCATGCCGGTGCGGACACCTTCAATGGCGTCCACAACCTTCTTGGATTCGTCGTCGGCAACTTCGCCGAAGATGCTGTGCTTGCCCTGCAGCCAGTCGGTAGGGATGGTGGTGATGAAGAACTGTGAACCGTTGGTTCCCTTGCCCATCTGGATGCCGGCGTTGGCCATGGCCAGCTTGTAAGGGGCGCTGAAGCTCAGCTCGGGGTGAATCTCGTCGTCGAAGCGGTAGCCCGGTCCGCCGGTGCCGCGGCCCAGCGGGTCGCCGGCCTGGATCATGAAGTCCTTGATGATGCGGTGGAAGATGGTGCCGTTGTAGAGCGGCGTGCCGGTCTTGTCCTCGCCGGTCTCCGGGTGGGTCCAGGCCTGTTCGCCGGTGGCCAGTCCGATGAAGTTCTTGACAGTCTTGGGCGCATGGTTGCCGAAGAGGTTCACAACGATGTCGCCGAGGCTGGTGTGGATGGTTGCTTTTGCAGTTGCTGAGGCAGTCATAGGGCCATTCTTTCACGGCGGGTCAACGCGAAGCCGGGCGCAAAAGACAGTTCCGCGTTGGGTGAAATCCACCGTGAATCCGCCGGAACGATAGCAGCCCGGCTATTCGTGCACGTAGGCTAACAACAGAACCGTCACATTAATCGGGAGGTAGTTGTGAAGAAATCGGATCGTATTGCCCGCGAACTGGAGTTGTCGGTCAGTTCTGCAGTCGAGAACGCAAAAGACCGCGTGGAAGCAGCGGTGGACTGGGCAGTTCCCCGCCTCCAGCAGGGCATTGACACTGCTTCCCCCAAGATTCAGGAGGGGCTCAAGGTGGCGGCCCACAACCTGGCCGACGGCGTCGCCACGGTAACGCCGCGGCTCCAGGACGGTTTGGCGCAGCTGGCCCCGAAGATCCACGACGTCGTAGAAGGCGCCACTCCGCGCATGCACGATGCGCTGGACCGGGCCACCCCCGTTATTGCCCAGGCACGCGACCGTGTTGTGGTTGAGTACCTGCCCCGGCTTTCGGACCAGATCGGGACCGCATCCGAGGCTGTCCACAGGACGCTCGAGAGCACCCCGGCGCGCGTTGACGCCGTGGCCCAGAAGCTCGGCGACGCCGGCATCATCCACGCCATCCAGGAACAGGCCCATGTGGCCGGCGGCCACCTCAAGTCAGCCGCCAACGAGGCGAGCCGGGCAGTGACGGGCAAGGCGCTGGTGGTGGAGCCCCAGAAGCCGAAGAAGCGCGGACTCCTCATCATTGGTGTGATCACTGCGGCTGTGGCCGCCGGCGTTGCCGCTTGGAAGGCTTCAAAGCCGGTCGAGGACCCGTGGAAGACGCCCGCACCCGTAACGCCCGCACCGTCGACGCCGGCTGCAACCACCCCGGCGGCATCCGCCAGCGGTGTTGGATCGGCCGCTTCCACGCCGGCTCCGGTTCCGGCAGCCCCGGCCGACAGTTCTGCACCGGCTTCCGCTGATACGCCGCTGGATGCTGCCTTTGCCCTGGCCGCCGAGGACGAAGCCGACACTTCAGCCGACGCGTCCGCTGACAAGGCAAAGCACGTTGCCGACGACGCGGATTCCAACGCCGGTGAAGTTGCCACCGATGAGAAGACCGCGGTGAAGAACATTGCGTCCAACATCGGGAACGGCGCCGACAAGAAGGCTTAGCCAAGAGCCCGCTAGGGCAGCACCAGGAGGGGTTTCGCTGCGGCGGGGACCCCTCCTGCTGTCTCTGCGGTGCTAAGTTTGAGGGGATGTCACCCGATAGATCCGCAGAGGATGCCTTGACTGACACTGAGCCGCGCGTATCGATCGTTATCCCGGCATACAACGAGGAAAGTGTCATCCGGCAGTGCCTCATAGCGGCGGTGTATCAGTCGGTTCCGGCGCACGAGATCATCGTGGTGGACAACATGTCCAAGGACCGCACGGCGTCGATCGTCACGCAGATGCAGCAGGAGTATCCGGAGAGCCCCATTATCCTGCTCCGCCAGGACGGCCAGCAGGGACTCATCCCCACCCGCAATTTCGGCCTGGACAACGCCACCGGCGACATCCTGGGCCGGATCGACGCCGACTCGGTGGTAGAACCTGACTGGGTGGAGCAGGTGCAGAAAGCCTTCGAGGACCCGTCCACGTCCGCCGCCACCGGGCCCGTGGTCTATTACGACATGCCGATGCGCCGCTTCGGCCTCAAGGCCGATGACAAGATGCGCCAGCTGATGCTGAAGCTGGCAAAACACCAGTACCATTTCCTGTTTGGCTCAAACATGGCCCTCCGCCGGTCCGCGTGGGAGACCATCCGCAGTGAAACCTGCCGGGATGAAAAGGACGAGATGCATGAGGACATCGACCTGTCCCTGCATCTCGCGGACCACGACCTCAAGGTCCAGTACTGGCCGCAGATGGTCTCCGGGATGTCGGCCCGCCGGCTCGAGGACTCACCCCGCGACTACAGGTACTACGTGACGCGCTTCGACCGCACCTACAAGGCCCACAACGTGAAAAAGATGGCCCTCAAGGCGCCCATGGTGGTCTTCTTCTCGGTGTATTTCCCGGCCAAACTGCTGCGCGCCATCCACACGGTCAACACCAGCCAGCCTGTCCGCCGCGGCGGACAGTAGCTCCGCCGGTACTCAGTCGGCCCCCAGCTCCGCCACCGGACGCTCCTCTGGCGGTTTGCCCCGGCCGCCTTTGCCGTTCCGCTGTCCCGCCACCACCACGGCGAGGCCCGCAAGGATGAGCGCCAGCCCTGCGTAGGTGCCCGCCGGGAGTGTCTCGTTCAGGAACACCGCGGCCAGGAGCGCTGCACCCGGTATTTCCAGCAGGATAATCATGGACACCAGCAGCGGGCTCATGGTGGCCAGCAGATGGTTGAATGCCGTATGTCCCACGAGTTGGGCGCAGATGGTGATGGCCAGAATCCCCAGCCAGCCGCCGGCATTGAAACCGGTGAGGGGCTGGTTGGTGGAGATTGCCAGTGCCGCCACGAGGACGGCGCACATGCCGTAGCAAAGGGCCGTGTAGGTTCCGGTGGTCATGCTTTGGCGGGCCCGGCCGCCGGCCAGGGTGTAGATGCCCGCGAGGAGTCCGCCGGCCATGGCCAGCATGTCGCCCAGCAGGGCGTCGGGGGACGTGCCCATGTCGAAACCGGTGATGGCCACGACGCCGCCGAAAGAGATGCCCAGGCCCACCAGGACCTGCCAGCGGTGCCGCACGCCGCGGAAGAGCTGCAGGACGGCGATCCAGGCGGACTGCAGGCAGACGAGGGCCGTGGCGGCAGCCACGGAGGTCAGCTGGAGGGACGTGATGAAACAGGCGAAGTGCAGGGCCAGGGCCACCGCCGCGACGAGCGACCAGCGGACCTCATAGCGCCCGATGCGGCTGAACTGGCGCGGCTCACGGATCAGGGTGGGGGTTGCCATCACGGCTGCGGCGATGGCGTTGCGCCAGAAGGCGATGCCGAGGGCCGTGACAGTGGTGGCACCGAGCGTGGCGGCGATGAGCGGTCCTGATGAAGCCACGCCCAGGACACCCAAGGCAGCAAAGAAGAGGTTCACGCTTCCACAGTAGTGGGCCGGGAACAGGGGGCCGGGCAAACGAAAAGGCCCCGGCCGTTTCCGACCGGGACCTTCCTTATGGTGGAGGCACGGGGACTCGAACCCCGAACCCCCTGCTTGCAAAGCAGGTGCGCTACCAATTGCGCCATGCCCCCATAAGAAGCAACCCGTCTATCGTACCCTAGTTCCGAAGGCTGGCTGACCAGCCTCCGCACCGGGATCCGGGCTATTCAACCTTGTCGGTTGATTCGCTCCAGACTGTTTTCCGGGCTTCGGATTCCTGCACCTTCTTCTTGTAGAAAAGGACGCCCGCGACCGCAGCTGCAATAACCAGCAACTTCTTCACACGCACCCCGTTCCGGCTGGATTCCTAAGAGTCCTACCTAAACCCCTACTCGAACCTGTGCAGGTTCCGTGGGCGTACCAGGACTTGAACCTGGGACCTCTTCGTTATCAGCGAAGCGCTCTAACCGCCTGAGCTATACGCCCCGATGCCTCATCGGGCCGAGACAAGACTCTACAGCACATCCCGGCCCGATCTCAAATCGAGGCTTTCCAGCGGGGTTTCCCGCGGAAATACAGGGTTTTCAGTCGTCCGTCAGAGTCACGCCGATGCCGCCAACAAGGGTTGCCGAGATGTTGTACAGGACGGCTGACAGCATGGACAGGGCCGTGAGCAACACCACATTCACGACGGCGATGATCGTCGCGAAAGATGCCACCTGGCCGAGCGAAGCGACCTTCTTCAGTTCAAAGCCGCCACCCTCGGAACCGGCGAGGGTTCCCAGCAGGCTGTCCACCTGGTCAAAGATGCCGGTCAGGTCCAGCACGGTCCACAGCACGATGGCGGCCACGACCGTGACGATGCCGAGCGCGACGGACAGCAGGAATGCCATTTTCAGCACGGACCAGGGGTCGACCTTGCTGACCAGGAGCCGGGCGCGGCGCACCTTGGCCTTCGGGGCCGGCTTGACCAGCCCGGGCGCACCTTGGGCGGCCTGCGGCCGCTGTCCCGGGGCCGCCGGACGCTGTGCCGGCGCGGCCGGCCGCTGGCCCTGCGGGCCCTGGCCTGCGGGCGCCGGGCGCTGTCCCGCACCTGCAGGACGCTGCCCCGGAGCGCCCGACGGCGTGGCCGGGCTCTGTTGGGGACGCACCGGGGCATTCACCCGGGGAGCGGATGCCGGCTGACGCATCCCGCCGGGACCATTACTGCTCGGCTTGGGAAATGAGTCGGAATTGCTCACTCGTTACCTCCGGTGTTGTCTTCGTTCGCCTCAGCATCGCCGGACGTTCCTTCTGCTTCATCGACCATTCCTGAAGCCGCCTCTGCGGATTCCTCGTCTGGTCCGGCATCTTCAGCCAACGTTACGTCATCAGCGGCGATAGCCAAGATTTCTGACGCACTCGGTTCATCCGTGTGATCAGCCTCGGACTCGCGCTCGGCGCTGGCTTCAACTTCGTCTTCGAGGCCACGTTCGGTGTTGCGGGCAACCTCAATGATGCGGTCGTTCTTGTCCGGCTTCGCGAAGATGACCCCCATCGTGTCGCGGCCCTTGGCCGGGACGCCGGCCACGGATGAGCGGACCACCTTGCCGCCGCCCATGACCACCAGGACCTCGTCTTCCTCCTGGACCACCAGGGCGCCCACAAGATCCCCGCGTTCCTCGGCGAGCTTGGCCACCTTGATGCCCAGGCCGCCGCGGCCCTGCAGCCGGTATTCCTCGACGGCGGTGCGCTTGGCGTAGCCGCCTTCAGTCACCACGAAGACGTAGGACCCCTCGGCCACCACGTTCATGGCGAGCAGTTCGTCGTCCTCACGAAACTTCATCCCCGTCACGCCGGACGTGGCGCGGCCCATGGGGCGGAGCGCGTCGTCGGTGGCCGTGAAGCGGATGGACTGGCCCTTGCGGGACACCAGCATGAGGTCATCCGTCTCGGAAACCAGCTGCGCGGAAACGAGCTCGTCCTCGTCCCGGAGGTTGATGGCGATGACGCCGGCGGACCGGTTGGTGTCGTAGTCCTCCAGCCGCGTCTTCTTGACCAGGCCCCGCTTGGTGGCCAGCACCAGGTACGGCGCATGCTGATAGTCCTTCAGGTCCAGCACCTGGGCGATGTGCTCGTCCGGCTGGAAGGCCAGCAGGTTTGCCACGTGCTGGCCCTTGGTGTCACGGCCGCCCTCGGCAAGTTCGTAGGCCTTGGCCCGGTACACACGGCCGAAGTTGGTGAAGAAGAGGAGCCAGTGGTGGGTGGTGGTGACGAAGAAGTGTTCCACCACGTCATCGCCGCGCAGCTGGGCACCCTTGATGCCCTTGCCGCCGCGCTGCTGCGAACGGTAGTTGTCACTCCGCGTGCGCTTGACGTAGCCGCCGCGGGTGATGGTGACCACCACTTCCTCTTCGGGAATGAGGTCTTCCATGGACATATCGCCGTCATAGCCCATCAGGATCTGCGTGCGGCGGTCGTCGCCGTGCTTGGCCACGATCTCGGCGAGCTCCTCGCTGATGATCGTGCGCTGGCGTTCCTCCGAGCCGAGGATCGCGTTGTATTCGGCGATCATGGCTTCGAGCTCGGCGTGGCGGTCCTGGATCTTCTGGCGTTCCAGGGCAGCCAACCGACGGAGCTGCATGTCCAGGATGGCGCGGGCCTGGATCTCGTCGATATCCAGCAGCTGCATGAGGCCATCCCGTGCAGCCTCGGTGGTGCTCGAGGCGCGGATCAGCGCGATGACCTCGTCCAGCATGTCCAGGGCCTTGAGGAGGGCACGCAGGATGTGTGCCTCTTCCTCGGCCTTGCGCAGGCGGTAGCGCGTGCGTCGGGCGATGACGTCCATCTGGTGCGTGACCCAGTGGCGGATGAAGGCATCGAGGCTGAGGGTGCGCGGCACTCCATCCACGATCGCCAGCATGTTCGCGCCGAAGTTTTCCTGCAGCTGGGTGTGCTTGTAGAGGTTGTTCAGCACCACCTTGGCGACGGCGTCGCGCTTCAGGACGATGACCAGGCGCTGGCCGGTGCGTCCGGACGTCTCGTCGCGGAGGTCGGCGATGCCCTGGACCTTGCCGTCCTTGACCAGTTCGGCGATCTTGATGGCCAGGTTGTCCGGGTTCGCCTGGTAGGGCAGCTCGGTGACCACCAGGCAGGTCCGGCCCTGCAGTTCCTCGACGTTGACCACGGCACGCATGGTGATGGAGCCGCGGCCGGTACGGTAGGCATCCTCGATGCCCTTGTGGCCCAGGATGGTGGCGCCCGTGGGGAAATCCGGTCCCTTGATCCGCTTCAGCAGTTCCTCGAGGAGCTGCTCGCGGCTGGCGGTAGGGTTGGCCAAATACCACTGGACGCCGTCGGCCACTTCGCGCAGGTTGTGCGGCGGGATGTTGGTGGCCATGCCGACGGCGATGCCGGAGGACCCGTTGACCAGCAGGTTGGGGAACCGCGCCGGGAGGATCGTAGGTTCCTGGTTCTTGCCGTCGTAGTTGTCCTGGAAATCGACGGTCTCCTCGTCGATATCGCGGACCATCTCCATGGCGAGCGGCGCCATCTTGGTTTCCGTGTACCGAGGGGCTGCGGCACCGTCGTTGCCGGGTGAGCCGAAGTTTCCCTGGCCCAGCGCCAGCGGATAGCGCATGGTCCAGTCCTGGATCAGCCGCACCAGGGCATCGTAAATCGCCGTATCGCCGTGCGGGTGGTACTGGCCCATGACCTCGCCCACCACACGGGCGCACTTGTTGAAGGCACGGTCCGGGCGGTACCCGCCGTCGAACATTGCATACAGCACACGGCGGTGGACGGGCTTCAGCCCGTCGCGTACGTCCGGCAGCGCCCGGCCGACGATGACGGCCATGGCGTAGTCGAGGTAGGAGCGCTGCATCTCCGTCTGCAGGTCCACCTGCTCCACGCGGTCGACCAGCACGTCGCCCTCCAGCACCGGCTCCGTGCCATCCGGAGACTCGGCCGGGACCTCGGGTGTTTCGTCACTCATAGTCTGTATTTTCCGTTTCAGGTATATGTCGGCTCTGGAATATCAAGGGCGCAAACCGCTAGATATCGAGGAACCTGACGTCCTTGGCGTTCTGCTGGATGAAGTTTCGGCGCGACTCGACGTCCTCGCCCATCAGCACGGCGAAGATCTGGTCTGCGGCGGCTGCGTCCTCCATGGTCACCTGCAGAAGCGTGCGCCGGTCCGGGTCCATGGTGGTGTCCCAGAGTTCGGTGTAGTCCATCTCGCCCAGGCCCTTGTAGCGCTGGATGCCGTTTTCCTTCGGAATGCGGCGGCCCGCCGCCTGGCCGGAGACCAGGACGGCGTCGCGCTCACGGTCGCTGAAAACGTAGTCGTGCGGCGCGTTGGACCACTTGATCCGGTACAGCGGCGGCTGCGCGAGGTAGACGTAGCCGTTCTCGATCAGGGGGCGCATGTAGCGGAAGAGCAGCGTCATCAGCAGCGTGGTGATGTGCTGGCCGTCGACGTCGGCATCGGCCATCAGCACAATCTTGTGGTAGCGCAGCTTGCTGAGGTCGAAGTCCTCGCCAATGCCCGTGCCGAAAGCGGTGATCATGGACTGGACCTCGTTGTTGCCGAGAGCCTTGTCCAGGCGTGCCCGCTCGACGTTCAGGATCTTGCCGCGGAGCGGGAGGATGGCCTGCGTTTCGGGGTTGCGCCCGCGCTTGGCCGAACCGCCTGCGGAGTCACCCTCCACCAGGTAGACCTCGCACTTGGAGGGGTCCTTCGAGGAGCAGTCGGAGAGCTTGCCCGGCATGCCGAAAGACTCCAGCGGACTCTTCCGGCGCGCATTGTCACGGGCCTTGCGCGCGGCCATGCGGGCCTGCGCAGCTGAAATGGCTTTGCGGATGACGTCCTTGGCGGGGCCGGGGTTGCGCTCCAGCCAGTCGCCGAGCTGGTCGGTGACCACCCGCTGCACGAAGCCCTTGACCTCGGAGTTGCCGAGCTTGGTTTTGGTCTGGCCCTCGAACTGCGGCTCGGACAGCTTCACGGAGATGACGGCCGTCAGGCCCTCACGGATGTCATCGCCGGTAAGGTTCTCGTCCTTTTCCTTGATGATGGTCTTCTCGCGCGCATAGCGGTTGATGAGCGACGTCATCGCGGCGCGGAAGCCCTCTTCGTGGGTGCCGCCTTCGTGGGTGTTGATGGTGTTGGCGTAGGTGTGGACGCTTTCGGAGTAGGCCGTGGTCCACTGCATCGCCATCTCGACCGCGATATGCCGCTCGGTGTCCTCAGTTTCGAAGGCGATGACGTCCTCGTGGACAACATCCACCTTCTTGCTGGAGTTCAGGTGCTTGACG
Organism: Arthrobacter sp. NPDC057013; assembly: GCF_042674585.1. Classification (NCBI taxonomy): domain Bacteria; kingdom Bacillati; phylum Actinomycetota; class Actinomycetes; order Micrococcales; family Micrococcaceae; genus Arthrobacter; species Arthrobacter sp. NPDC057013. The sequence continues at coordinate 90,389 of NZ_JBHUSE010000016.1, read as the reverse complement.
TAGTCGAGGAGGCCGTCGTTGTACTGGTAGACCACCGTGCGGTGCTCGGCGAGGACCTCGCCCTCGGTCAGCACGCCGTCCAGGTCCAGGTCGCCGGCGTCGTCCGTGCCGGCTGCCGTTTGGCGCTCGTCCGTCAGGGTGATTTTCAGCCCCTTGTTGAGGAAGGCCATCTGCTGGAAACGCGCGCGGAGCGTCTCGAAGTCGAACTCGGTGGATTCGAAAATGCTCGGATCCGGGTAGAAGGTCTGGGTGGTTCCGGTCTCGGCCGTCTGCTCGCCCTGGACCAGGGCACCCTGCGGCTTGCCCCCGTCGGCGAAGGACATGCGCCAGACGTGGCCCTGCCTGCGGACTTCCGTGTTCACGCGGGTGGAGAGGGCGTTGACCACGGAAATGCCCACGCCGTGGAGGCCACCGGACACGGCGTAGCCGCCGCCGCCGAACTTGCCGCCGGCGTGCAGGATGGTCATGACCACCTCGACCGTGGGCTTGCCCTCTGTGGGGTGGATGTCCACCGGGATGCCGCGGCCGTCGTCGGATACCTTGACACCGCCGTCTGCCTGCAGAACAACTTCGATGTGCGTGCAGTACCCCGCGAGGGCCTCATCCACGGAGTTGTCCACCACCTCATACACCAGGTGGTGCAGGCCGCGCAGACCGGTGGAACCGATGTACATGCCGGGCCGCTTCCGCACGGCCTCGAGGCCCTCAAGAACGGTGATGTCGCTGGCGCCGTACTCCCGCGGTGTGGCAGTCTCAGCCGGTGTGCCGGACGTCCGGGCATCCTCCGCTACAGGCTCCACTGCCTCGATATCTGCATTGTCGTTAGCCACAGGCGCTTTCGACTCCTCTATGTTCGATGATGGCCGGCCTCAGCCGTCCGCCGGAAAAGGCGTCCGCCAAAAGGCACGTCACTGCCAGCGCCAGCTGCTCGGTTGGCCTGCGGAACCGTTCCCGCGCGCGGAAAAAGCGCGGGAAAACGGACTCAGTCAACGTTTCACCGGCGCCCAGTTATCTAGAGGAATTCTATCGTGAAACATGGTCGATCCCCGCATTGGCAGGGCGCCGACGCGGCCCGATGTGCCCCTCGCTGGCCATTGGCCCCGCCTGCAAGGCTCCAGCAGTCCCCGTTTTGGGCTCCTATACGGCCGACGGCGGTTTGAGCGCCCTGCACGCCGTTTGAGCTGTCGGCGCTATCCGTACGTGTCCCTGGGGCCGCGTCCGTTGACGGTGCGTCCGCCCTTGCGCCAGTTCGGTGCCGCCGGCCCCAGCACCTGGATGCTGGTGACCACGCCATCTCCGAGTTCGGTGCGGAACTTTTCCAGCAGGCTCATGCTGAGCAGCCGGAGCTGCGTGGCCCAGGCAGTCGAGTCGCACCGGACATGGAGGGTGGTGTCAGTGAAGCTTTCCGGGGTGCAGTGGGCGGCGATTTCCGGTCCCACCAGCGCCGGCCACTCGGCCATGACCGAGCCCACGGCCACCGGGGAGGTCCAGCCGCGTTCGGCGACCAGCCGGCCCACGACTTTTCCCAGCCCCAGGGGATCGCGGCCGGTGGAGTGGAACTGGCTGAAGCCCCGCGTACTCTGGGCTGCGGTGCGCGGTTTTTGGTTGGCACCTGCCCGCGGCGCCTTCCGGCGGACCTCGCCACGTGCGGCCGCTGCCTCACGCATCCTGTTCAGCGCCGCCTGGGCGGCATCGATTTCATCGGGATCCCGGCCAGGCTGCCGGCTGCCGTCCTTATCCCTGTTCATCGATTCCTCCCGGAATGACCTTCACCCGCCGGCCCGCAAGCTCGTCCGGAATATCGGCGTCGACGGCGGCGGTCACCAGCACCTGCTCGGCGCCGGCAACTATTGCGGCCAGTTTACGCCGCCGCTGGACATCGAGTTCGGCGAACACGTCGTCCAGGATGAGGATCGGCGCCGAGCCTCCGGTGCGGGCGTCGTCGAGCATGACGTAATAGGACGCCAGCCGGAGGGACAGGCACATGGACCACGTTTCACCGTGCGAGGCGTACCCCTTGGCGGGGGCCTGCCCCAGTACGAGTTCCAGCTCGTCCCGGTGCGGCCCCACCAGCGAGATGCCCCTTTCGAGTTCCTTGCGGCGGGACGCCGCGAAGGCCTGGATGTAGCGCTCGGCGAGCTCATCCACGGTCAGCCGGCGAAGATCCTCGGCCTGGGTACCCGGCCCGGATGGTGCCGTCGAAGCGCCGGCGGGCTCGCCGTCGTCGTCCATCATGTTCTGCAGCGTTGACCGGTAAACCGCGTCCGCAGCCTTGGAGCCGTCGGTGAGCTGGGCGTACGCATTGTTGAGGTGGGGCCGGAGGCGCTCGACAAGTTCCAGCCTGGCATGGAGCAGTTCCGCCCCTGCGCGGGCCATGTGCTGGTCCCACACATCGAGGGTGGCTTCGTGGCCGGTTGTGAACTTCCCGGAACGTGCCGACTTCAGCAGTGCGTTGCGCTGTTTCAGCACACGGTCGTAGTCGCTGCGGGTGGCGGCGTGCCGGGGAATGAGGCTCACCAGAAGCTCGTCCAGGAAGCGGCGGCGGTTCGACGGGTCGCCCTTCACGAGCGCCAGGTCCTCGGGAGCGAACAGGACGGTGTGGCAGATGCCCAGAAGGTCGCGGGCACGGACCGGATTGCTGCGGTTGATGCGCCCACGGTTGGCCCGGCCGCCGTTGATCTCCAACTCCAGGATGGTGGACTGTTCACCCCGGACCAGCTTCGCCCGAATCAGGGCGCGGTCGGTTCCGAACCGGAGCAGCGGACCATCAGCACTGACCCGGTGGGAACTGAGGGTGGCCAGGTAGCCGATGGCCTCCATCAGGTTGGTCTTGCCGATTCCGTTGGAGCCAACCAGGACCGTGACGCCCGGGTCAAACCGGAGATCCACTTGGGCGTAGCTGCGGAAATCCGTCAGGGACAGGTGTTCTAGATACACTACTTGGCTGGCCGGCTGGCATGCCCGCCGAACTGGTGGCGCAGCGCGGACACCATCTTCATGGCCGGCGAGTTGTCCTCGCGGGAGGCGAAGCGGGCAAACAGTGCAGCGGTGATCGCGGGGGCCGGCACCGCGTTGGCGATCGCCTCTTCCACGGTCCAGCGGCCTTCACCGGAGTCTTCGACGTAGTCGTCGATCGACGCCAGTCCGGGATCCTCGTCCAGGGCTTTCACCATGAGGTCCAGCAGCCAGGACCGGACAACGGTTCCCTTTTGCCAGGCGCGGAAAGTACCGGGCAGGTCGGTGACGATTTCCTTGGCGGCAAGGAGTTCGTAACCTTCGGCGTAGGCCTGCATCAGGCCATACTCGATGCCGTTGTGCACCATCTTGGCGTAGTGGCCAGCGCCGACGCCGCCCACATGGACGAAGCTGTCCGCGCGGTCGCCTTCAGGACGGAGCGCGTCGAAGACCGGCAGGGCGCGTTCGATGTCCTCGGCGTCGCCGCCGGCCATGAGCCCGTAGCCGTTCTGCAGGCCCCAGACTCCGCCGGAGACACCGCAGTCAGCGAAGCGGATGCCCTTTTCAGCCAGCACGGCGCCATGCTTCTGGTCCTCCGTGAACCGGGAATTGCCGCCGTCGATCACCATGTCGCCGGGCTGCAGTTTGGCCCCGAGCTCGGTGATGACGGCGTCGGTGATTTCACCGGCTGGGACCATGACCCAGATGAGGCGCGGCGCGGGAAGCGCGGCAATGAGCTCGTCCGTAGATGCGACATCGGTGACCTCGGGGTTGCGGTCGAAGCCGGTGACCTCGATCCCGCCTTTGCGCAGCCGTTCGCGCATGTTGAAGCCCATTTTTCCAAGGCCGATCAGTCCGATATGCACCGTGTGAACTCTTTTCTGCGCGGATGGTTGGGGCAGGATGGGCCTAGTTAGGCAGGCGCACCGGCATCACGAGGTAGCGGTAGTCGTCCTGGTCCTCGCCGTCGACGTCGTTCTGCGCGGTAATCATGGCGGGCTTGGGTGCCGTGGTGAAGGAAAAGCGCACGAACTTGGTTTCAATCACGCTGAGGCCCTCAACCAAGTAGTGCGGGTTGAAGGCAACCGTGATGTCATCGCCGGACAGCTGTGCTTCGAGCTCTTCGGAGGCCTGGGCGTCCTCGCCGGTGCCGGCGTCGAGGTGCAGTTGGCCCTGGGTGAACGCGAGCCGGACCGGGGTGTTGCGTTCCGCCACCAGCGAGACACGGCGGACAGCCTCCACCAGCTCCTGGGTCTGCACGGTGGCGTGGATTGGGGTGGAGTCCGGGAACAGCGAACGGATCTTGGGGTAGTCGCCGTCGACCAGCAGCGAGGTGGTGGTGCGGCCGCCGCTTTCGAAGCCGATGAGCCGGCTGTCGTCGTCGGCGATGGCGAGGTTGATGTCACCGCTGCCGCCCAGAGTCTTGGCAACCTCGTTGAGTGTCTTGGCCTTGACAAGGGCACTGGTCGAGATGCCCGGAGTGATGGGCTTCCAGGGAACTTCCCGCATGGCGAGGCGGTAACGGTCCGTCGCCAGGAGGGTGATGAGATCGTCCTCGATCTCCATGCGCACGCCGGTGAGGATGGGAAGGGTGTCGTCCTTGCTCGCGGCGATGATCACCTGGGAGACGGCCTGGGCGAACGCGTCGCCGGCAACAGTTCCGGTGATCGTGGGCAGTGCAGGCAGCGGCGGGTATTCAGCCTCGGGCATGGTGGCCAGGTGGAAGCTGCTTCGGCGGCAGGTGAGCGTCACCTTGTTGCCGTCGGTTTCGATGTCCACCGGTGCCGAAGGCAGGCTGCGGCAGATGTCAGCCAGGAGCCGGCCGGAGACCAGGATGGTGCCTTCGTCCCTGATGTCGGCAGGAATTTCAAGCCGTGCGGAGGTCTCGTAATCGAAGCTGGACAGGCTGACGGTCCCGGATTCGGCCTTGAGAAGGAGGCCGGAAAGCACGGGTACGGGCGGCCGCGGAGACAACGACCGGGCTGTCCATGTGACGGCTTCTGCCAGGACGTCCCGTTCGACTCTGAACTTCACGGAAGGGTGCCGCCTTTCATTGCTGCTGCCATTTTCTGAACGGGAACTCGGTAAGAGCCCACAAGACCGTTGCCCCCAAGTCCCGGAACCTGCATGGTCCGCGCATGGCCGACCGCAAACAGACCCAGGGATGGGAGCGCTGCAGACAGCTTAGCCGGAACTACAGGCATTCCCCATCCCCGGCTCTTGATGCCGGCTTGGCCGGCGGCCTGTGGCCGGGCCATCGGTCGGTGCGGTGAAGGTCCGGGAACGAGATTGTTGTTTGAGGGATTTCAATTTTTTGGGATTAGTAGTGTTAATAACTGCTGTGGAAACTGTGGATAACCCGGTTTCCCGGCGCGGATCCGCGGTTAAGCCCTGTTCATGGACTGTGGGTTCGGCAGGTTTTAAACAGGCTGTGGATGGGGACAAGATTTTTGCCGGTTTCGGTGATCCACAGACGCCTTAAGGGTTTTAAGCCCATTAACCGCGGTTGTCCCCTTAACTGTCCACAGGCTTATCCACATGCACCTGTTAATAAGGTTAAGTACCTTGGATCAGGAGTCGCGCTGCTGCTGCTTGATCCGGTTGGTGAGCTCCGTAACCTGGTTGTAAATCACACGGCGCTCGGCCATGAGTTCACGGATCTTGCGGTCGGCGTGGATCACGGTGGTGTGGTCGCGGCCGCCGAGCTCCTGGCCGATCTTGGGAAGCGACATGTCGGTCAGCTCGCGGCACAGGTACATGGCGATCTGCCGTGCCGTCACCAGCGTCCGGGTCCGGGACTTGCTGCAGAGTTCCTCCATGCTGAGCTTGAAGTAGTCCGCAGTCTGCTGCAGGATCTGGCCCGAGGTGATTTCCTGGGCGCCGTCGTCGGTGATGAGGTCCTTGAGCACCATCTCCGCCAGGGCCACGTCCACCGGTTGGCGGTTGAGGCTGGCGAAAGCCGTGACGCGGATAAGGGCGCCTTCGAGTTCGCGGATGTTGCTGGCGATCTTCGATGCGATGTACTCCAGCGCGTCATCCGGGGCGGACAGGCCTTCGCTCAGGGCCTTCTTCCGGAGGATGGCGATACGGGTTTCGAGTTCGGGCGGCTGGATGTCCGTGAGCAGGCCCCACTCGAAGCGGGATTTCATCCGGTCCTCGAACCCTGCCAGCAGCTTGGGCGGCTGGTCCGAGGTGATGACTACCTGCTTGTTGTTGTTGTGCAGCGAGTTGAACGTGTGGAAGAACTCCTCCAGCGTCCGGTCCTTGCCGGCAAGAAACTGGATGTCATCAATCAGCAGGACGTCGACGTTGCGGTAGGTCGTCTTGAAGCTGGCGCCCTCGTCGTCCCGGATCGAGTTGATGAAATCGTTGGTGAATTCCTCGGAGTTGACGTACCGGACGCGGATGCCGCTGTACAGGCGCCGGGCGTAATGGCCGATGGCGTGCAGCAGGTGCGTCTTGCCCAGACCCGAGTCGCCGTAGATGAATAGCGGGTTGTAGGCCTTGGCTGGGGCTTCGGCCACGGCGACGGCTGCGGCATGGGCAAACCGGTTGGAGGATCCGATCACGAAGGTGTCGAAGACGTACTTGGGATTTAGCCGCCCGAATTCGTGTGAAGTGCTCGGCAGCATGGGCTGCGGCTTCTGCTCGATGGAGGGATCGTTTACGAGGGAAAGCTCGACGGCGGGTTCCGGCTCTTCGTGGATGGGCACCAGATCGGTGTCGACGTCGATCGCGCAACGGATGTCATCCGAGAAGACGTTGCGGAGCGCGTCGTCGAGAGCGTCCTTGACCTGGGTCTGGAGCACTTCGCGGGTCAGTTCGTTGGGCACGGCGACGAGGAGGGTGGAACCGATCAGGCCCTGCGCCTGCGCGAGGATGACAAAGCCGCGTTGCCGGGGCGAGACGCGGTCGTCCTGTTCGAGAAGAGTCACCACGCGCCGCCAGGAACTTCCGACAGTGTTGGCGTGGTTGGCTTCGTCTACTGTCATCAAATTTGGTTCCTCAAAGCTTGCTGCCTGCATTACATGCAGCCGCAAGCCCGGAACCAGGATGCTGGCCCGGCTGAATCCACAGGGTTATGCACAGTCCGTGGATAATCGGCTACTGGGACACTCTAGGGGATGAAAAGCCTAGAAGATAGCTGGGAAGTGCCTTGTGGATAATTACACCGTTGTGGTTCGAAAACGGCAGTTGTGAGCCGCTTCATCCACAGGTTCAGTGCCCCGTTAGCCACAGCTGGGGAAACACGCCGGACGGCCAGCTGGTTTGACTCCCGGCGGCGTTTTGCCCTAACGTTGTGGAGTCCTTTGTGCCTGCTTTCTGACCCCATTTTGGACTTCCGGACACTTCCCGTGTTCGGAAAAACCTGGGGGAAGCAGACACATACAAAACTTAGCGTCGGCCAGTTCTTCCCCTTTACTGATCGGGTGGGCGCACCTTTGATCCACTGGAGTAACTAACGTGAGCAAGCGGACTTTTCAGCCGAATAACCGCCGTCGGGCCAAGAAGCACGGCTTCCGCCTTCGTATGCGCACCCGTGCCGGCCGCGCCATCCTGGCCGCCCGCCGTGGCAAGGGCCGCACCGAACTGTCGGCCTAAATACTGACTTGTCGGTCTTCTTCCTTCTGCGAGATTAGCGGTGCTTGCCACCCGGAACCGCCTGAGGACTTCAACCGATTTTTCAACAACTGTACGTTCCGGCGTCCGCAATGGACGCCGGAACGTAGTGTTATATACGGCAACTATAGGAGCCGACGAGCCCAGCCGCATCGGGTTCATCGTTTCCAAAGCTGTCGGGAACGCTGTTGCCAGGAACCTCGTTAAGAGGAGACTTAGAGAAGCCGGCGCTGTCTCGTTGCGCGAGTACGGCACCGGATTCGCTATTGTGGTGCGTGCTTTGCCCGCCTCCGCAACAGCCAGCTGGGATGAACTCCTGGCGGACTACAACGCCGCCTTGGAAAACACCATGAGGCGGCTGGCTGGCCGCCTTCCGGCGGTGACCGGAAAACGGCCAGCTGGAACGCCACCGGACGCAACAACACAGGAAGGGACACAGCGTGCTTGACCCGACTGCCGCCGTCGTCCGTTCCCCCAAGTCCGCAGCAGCGGCCACGGGCAGCTTCATCTGGAACCTGCCCCGCAATATCCTCATTCTTCTTCTTCTGGCCTACCGCAAGGTGGTTTCGCCCTTGTACGGCCAGGTTTGCCGCTTTTTTCCCTCCTGCTCGGCCTATGCGCTTGAAGCAGTCACCGTCCACGGTGCTGTCAAGGGCAGCTGGCTCGCGGCCAGGCGCCTGGCACGCTGCCACCCGTGGAACGCCGGTGGCGTGGACCATGTCCCCGCCGGCCACCGGGAATGGCCTGAAAACCAGACCCCCAGAATTGTTGTGCTGAATAACCCGGACAAGTACCTGGCTGCTCAGACTGATGAAGAAGGCCGCGCTGCGGCCTGACGAATAGGGAAATCGTATGGACTTCTTTGGAACAATCATGGCCCCGTTCAAATGGCTGGTCTCAGTCATTATGGTCGGCTTCCATGACGGATTGAGCTTCATCGGCCTGCCGGCCGCGAACGGCTGGACCTGGACGCTGTCCATCATCGGGCTGGTGCTGGTGATCCGTGCCGCCCTGATCCCTGTGTTCGTCAAGCAGATCAAGGCCCAGCGCGGGATGCAGTTGCTGCAGCCCGACCTGAAGAAGATGCAGGACAAGTACAAGGGCAAGACCGACCAGCTTTCCCGCCAGGCCATGGCGCAGGAGCAGATGGCCCTGTACAAGAAGCACGGCACCAACCCGTTCTCTGCCTGCCTCCCGATGCTCATCCAGATGCCGTTCTTCTTTGCGCTGTTCCAGGTGCTCTCCGGCATCAGCTCCGCCAAGGCGGGCGGACAGGGCATCGGCGCCATGAGCCCTGAGCAGGTCAAGCAGTTCGACGAGTCCAGCATCTTCGGCGCGCCGCTCTCCGCCACCCTCCTTCACGGCACGCCTCCCGGCGGAAACGTCGTGGCGGTGTGGATCCTCTCCATCGTGATGATCCTTGCCATGACGGCCTCGCAGTTCATCACGCAGAAGCAGATCATGGCCAAGAACATGTCCGAGGAGGCCATGGCCAGCCCGTTCATGCGCCAGCAGAAGATGATGCTGTACATCCTGCCCATCGTCTTCGGCGTGGGCGGCATCAACTTCCCCATCGGTGTCCTGATTTACTGGACGACCACCAACCTGTGGACCATGGGCCAGCAGTTCTTTGTCATCCGCCGCATGCCGACGCCGGGATCCCCGGCCGCCAAGGCCCTCGCTGAGCGCCGTGCCGCCAAGGGTCTTCCGGCCCTTCCCATCCTGGGCGGTAAGAAGGTCGACGCCGAAGCGGAGGCAGCCGCCGCCGCTGCGGTTGCGCAGGCCCGGACGCAGCGCACTCAGCCACAACGTAAGAACAGGAAGAAGAAGTAATGTCTGTTGAGAGCTCTGAACATGCCCTTTCCGCTGAAGCCAGCGAAGACCAGGACTCCGTTGCCGGCACCGCAAACGCGGGCAAGGGCACGTCGGCAAGCCGCCTGGAAGAAGAGGGCGACGTCGCCGCCGACTACCTTGAGGAACTGCTCGACATTGCCGACATCGACGGCGACATTGACATTGAGGTCCGCAACGGGCGCACCTACATCTCGATCGTGACCGAGGAAGAGTCCGCCGGACTCGAGAGCCTCGTGGGCCGCGACGGCGAGGTGCTGGAAGCCCTTCAGGAGCTGACCCGTCTCTCCGTTCTGTCCGCGACGGAGAACCGCTCACGCCTGGTGCTGGACATCAACGGCTACCGCAAGGAACGCGCGGGCCACCTGCAGAAGATCGCAGAGGACGCCGTTGCCTCCGTCAAGGAAACCGGGGAGGCCGTTGCGCTGGAGCCCATGAGCGCCTACGAGCGGAAGATCGTGCATGACGCCGTCGCCGACCTTGGATTCGTCAGCGAGTCCGAGGGCGAGGGTGCAGGCCGGCACATCGTCGTTTCCGCCGACTGAACCGTTGGCTGACTTACTGATGGTTGAAATTACTGCAGCCGAGCGCCAGGCGGCGGAAAAGATCTTCGGCGACCGCTTTGGCCTCGCTGAGCGGTACGTCGAACACCTGGCGACCTCCGGGACCGAGCGTGGGCTCATTGGTCCGCGGGAGATCCCACGGCTCTGGGGACGCCATGTCCTGAACTGTGCGGTGATAGAAAGTGAGATACCCCAGGGCAGCCACGTGGCCGACGTCGGAAGCGGCGCCGGCCTGCCGGGCCTTTGCCTGGCCATTGCCCGTCCTGACCTCGAACTGACCCTGATAGAACCGCTGGAGCGCCGGGTGATCTGGCTGCAGGAAGTGGTTGATGATCTCGGGTTGAGCAACGTCACCGTCATGCGCACGCGTGCCGAACTTGCTGTCGGAATGGTGACGGCCGACGTCGTGACTGCCCGGGCTGTGTCCGCGCTGAGCAACCTTGCCGGCCTGACCATTCCGCTGCTCGGCGGCGAGGGTGAAGTCGTGGCCATCAAGGGCCGCAGCGCTGCCGAGGAGATTGAGAAGGCGGCCAAGGCCATCCGCAAGCTTGGCGGTGTGGAGACATCTGTTGTCACAGTAGGACAAAACCTGCTCGAGGAGCCCACCACGGTGGTGCGGATCGTAGTTAAGAAGACCCAAAAGAGCGCCTAGCCCCGCACGGTGCCGCGGGTCCATAGGGTGTAGCGGTTAGGCTAGAGAACGGCAGTGAAAAGCCGAACGAGAGTGAGAGTGTCCCAGTGACCAGTAGCGAAACCTCCACGCAGCGGATTCCCCCGTTCGTGTCCCTGGGGTCGGCGCGTGCCTTTGGTGTATCACCGGTCGCTACCACGGCAAATCAATTTAATCCGGTTGCAGGCACGGTCGCCGCCAAGGTTTCACGTGAAACCGCGGCCCGCGGCAACGTCCTGGACACCTTGGATGACTCGAGCCCGATCGCCCGCGAGCTCGCGCACGAGAACCGGCGGCGTGAGCGGCTCCTTGGCCGTAACCTGCCGAAGCCGGAGAAGACACGAATCTTCACGGTTTCAAACCAAAAAGGTGGGGTGGGTAAGACCACCACCACAGTGAACATCGCTGCGGCCCTCGCTGCGGCCGGCCTGAACGTCCTGGTCATCGACATCGACCCGCAGGGGAATGCATCCACGGCGCTGGGCATCGAGCACCATGCCGACGTCGACAGCATCTACGACGTGCTGATCAACGATGTGGCGCTTGAGGATGTAGTGGCCCAGTGCCCGGACATCAGCAACCTCATCTGCGCCCCGGCCACCATCCACCTGGCCGGTGCCGAGATCGAGCTGGTCTCCCTGGTGGCCCGGGAGCAGCGCCTCCGCCGTGCCATCGACGTCTATGCCAAAGCGCGGCAGAAGAAGGGCGAGCAGCGGCTGGATTACATCTTCATTGACTGCCCCCCGAGCCTTGGGCTGCTGACGGTCAACGCCTTCTGTGCGGCCAGCGAGGTACTCATCCCCATCCAGTGCGAGTACTACGCGCTCGAGGGCCTGAGCCAGCTGCTGAAGAACATCGAGATGATCCAGAAGCACCTGAACGCGGATCTGGAAGTCTCCACCATCCTGCTGACCATGTACGACGGACGGACCAATCTGGCAGCCCAGGTCGCCGCTGAAGTCCGCCAGCACTTCCCGGACCAGGTCCTTGACGCCGTCGTTCCCCGCTCTGTGCGGATCTCGGAGGCGCCGAGTTACCAGCAGACAGTGATGACCTACGATCCATCCTCCAGCGGCGCGTTGTCCTACCTGGAAGCCGCAGCAGAAATCGCTGAGCGTTAGAATTTTCCAAACACAGCAACAGCCGGAGCCCGGCATAGCCGGGCTCTTCCGATGGAGGGAATCATCCATGAGCGATAAGCGACGCGGGCTCGGTCGCGGTCTTGGCGCACTCATTCCAAGTTCCGCTTCCGCAGGCGCTTCGGGTAACGGAGCTGCTCCGTCGCGCCCTGTGGATCTCTTCTTCCCGGAGGCGCGGAAGACGGCTGAACCCGTTCCTGCTGTAGAGACCGACATGTCTGTCCCCAACGAAGCAGCGTCAAGCCGGTCCGGCCGGAAGACTGAGGGTTCGGCAGCGGTTGAAGCGGATACAAAGGACGCTTCGGATTCGGCAAAGCCCTCCACGGCCACGCCCGCGGCGAAGACTGCCGCCAAGGATGGCGGCGCAGCAAAGTCTGCCGGTGCGGCCAAGTCCGCTGGTGTGGCGGGGACCGCTACGAAGTCGGAGACTGTTGGTGTGGGTGCATCCGCAGCGGTTGAGTCTGGCGACGTTGATGCACCGAAGACTGCCGGTGACTCGCGTAAGGCTGACTCCGCCGCTGTCCGGGACAACGACGTCGAACTCGTCGAGGTGCCGGGTGTCCGTTTTGCGGAAATCCCGGTCACGGATATCCACCCCAACCGCAAACAGCCCCGTACCGTGTTTGATGAGGACGATATGGCGGAGCTTGTTCACTCCGTTCGCGAAATAGGTGTCCTCCAGCCAATTGTGGTGCGGACTTCAACCGAAACAGGTGGAGAACCGTACGAGCTGGTGATGGGTGAACGCCGGTGGCGGGCCGTGCAGGCCGCCGGCCTGGCCACGATCCCTGCGATTGTCCGCGATACGACGGATGACGACCTGCTCCGCGACGCTCTCCTGGAGAACCTGCACCGCAGCCAGCTTAATCCGCTCGAAGAGGCAGCCGCGTATCAGCAGCTGCTGGAAGACTTCGGCACAACGCACGAGCAGCTGGCTGACCGTATTGGACGCTCGCGCCCTCAGGTGTCCAACACCCTGCGGCTCTTGAAGCTCCCGCCCCTGGTGCAGCGTCGCGTTGCCGCCAATGTGCTCTCGGCGGGTCACGCCCGGGCTCTCCTCTCCCTTCCCGATGCAGCGTCCATGGAGCGCTTGGCACAGAAGATTGTGGCCGAGGGAATGTCCGTCCGTGCCACTGAGGAAGCGGTGACGCTGCACCGTGAACCGACAACGCCGGCCAAGAACAACATTCCCCGCCCGGGCGCGCGCCACGAGCGGTTGGATTACCTGGCCTCCTCGCTGTCGGACCGACTCGATACCAACGTGAAGATCTCGCTCGGCGCGCGCAAGGGCCGTGTGAGCATCGAGTTCGCGAGCGTTGAAGACCTCAACCGCATTATGGACGTCCTCGCACCAGGCAGCGACAACTAGATTCTCGATGGAAGAACAGGGCCCGTTCAGGTGAACGGGCCCTGTTCTGTTTGCACTCGCGGACCGTTTCGACGGCGGATCTCCCACATTGGGCTGTTCACACCGGCCGGCCCCTGGACGGATCGGCAGCGCTGCTGATCGGTTTCACGTGGATGCATCACGTGGTCGCGGAGTAAACCTGGGCAATTTGCCTCTCGAAGAACCTTGGGACTCAGGGCCTAAGAGTGGATACGGTGCGCAGCCGAACGTATGTGTCGTATCCGCCGTTGCTGCTGATTACAGTCGTGCCCTGTGTTGCCTGAGGCTGTGCCAGAGCGCTTCCAAGTGGGTCTGTGCAGCTTCTCGGCAGGTTACGTCTGGACGGGTGGTGTGGTGGGCAGCGTGCGCCCTACGTGCTGTGACTGCACGGCGCTGGGATTGTCCTGTCCCATCGATGCATAAGCTCCTCCAGAGGGCTAACGACGGTAGTGCGGACCTCTTGGGATGCAAGGGGTTGCAGAACCTCCAATTATTTGGTGGCGGTGCAGACTTCAAGAATGGCTGAATGGGGCGTGCTGTGGCTCTTCCGGATCGCTCGCAGATGCTTCTAATGGAGTTCTAGGACATGGCCAAGCATGGTGTCTGCCCTGACCGCCCGAAGTTGCCGCTGCCCCCTGGTCCGTGTTTCACGTGAAACCAGGTGGATATCGTCGCCAGTGCGGGCAGGAGTCTAAGTGCAAGTGCAAGTGCTGGGCAGGGTACAGTCGCCAGGCAGGGATCGGTCATTCTGCACTGCTTTGTCTTTCTCTGAAATCCCATACCTGTTCAATCGGTCCTCATGCGAAGGTTCAATCGGTCCTCATGCGAAGGGAATGGCGATCACACGGGGCGTTAGCAATTCCTGACCACGTCTCGCTTCACGCAAGGGTCCGATTCGGGGGGTGCAGAGAGCTGCATTCCCGCCCATTCCGTAGCCGCGAACCGATCGAGTCGCGTTGAACGAAGCTGACTACTTTCCGCTTCCGTACGCCTCCCCCTATCGTCTGAGACCGGTGGTCAATCGCGTTCGATCCTGGTCGGCCCGCGTTGCCCATATGTAGAGCCGCACTAGCCCATCGGCTGTGAGTCGAGGACAGTTCTTCATCCACCAAGTGCCAAACGGGTTGCCGGCGGCCGTAGCGTGGTGGCCACGTTTCACGTGAAACGCGGTGCGGACCGTTGACCGTCTTCTTCGCAAACCCCGGGCACCCAGGCTTCACGTGAAACAGACCGCGTGAGCCGGAAGGGTCTTAGCTTCGGCCTGGCAAGACAACTAGGAGTCTCCAAGGGCGGAGGGTTTCCGGGATGGGCGGCCGTGGGCGGACGTAAATGAAAATGGGCCGGAATGCCGGCCATGCGAGAGAGGCGACGGACGCAGAATTCAAGGAGCTGCAACGAGCCCACGAGACCGGACGCCACAGGTTCGGCGCGAGGACGCTACCACCACTGCCTAGGCCGGTGTTGCCTTGGCCGTCGGCATGCGCCCGCTTGGCTGTGCATGCCCGTTCGCCATTTCGTTCGCCGGGAGCCCGTGGTGTGATTACTCCGCCGGTACGCCAAAGCCGCGCGCATACTAGGGAGATGAAGGCTCCGCAAGAACGGATCGGCAGTCTACAGTTCAACTCGGAGACGCGGCTGATCGAAGGCCATATCCTAGGGCCGCTGCGCAGAATGGCCGCGTGCTCTCCATGCTCACCCTCGGTTCAATCTCGGCCGAGGACAGTTTCACGTGAAACGTACTCCAGCGGCCGTGCATTTGCCACCCGACGTAGAGATGTAAGGGGACGCAGGCACGCTGAGAGTTGCAGCCGGACCAAGGCAGCTTTGGAGTGCGTCGTCTCAACCTCACGCGGCGTGGGCCCCTCATGGTCCCCATCTCGTTGGTCTCCCCTCCCCCCAGGCGGAAGAGGAACGTTGAGGCGCCTGTGCCTAAAGAACACCTCAGGCCACCTCTGAATCCTGCTCATTGAGCTTCTGGAGTTCCGCAGGGAATTCCGCGCCCCAAACGCAGACGCTGCCACAGGAGCTTCGCCTACCCCGAATGCCCGCATCGCATTTGCTCCGAGCCGCCGGAGGAGGGGCCCGCCCCCGTTCATCCCAGTTGGCCCAGGCCGACATAAGCCGTGGCTGGCCACTCTCGGATACTGATGATCGCTCCTGCTGCTCATACTAAGGACTGCTGCCACGAACAGTCATCCGGCGGCCTCCCGGAGTTCTTCGAGTGTCCATGCCGCCGGTCAAGCATCTGGCGGCGTTCCCTTAGCGCCTCAGTAAGCCCCGGCGGCCGAATGCGCGCTCATGATTTACCAATGGACATATGGACACACTTCGGTGGTGATAACCCGGTGGATAAGGCTGTGGATAAACCTGTGGGTAAAGTTGGGGATATGACGAAGCGCGCGGACCGCGCCGGCCGTGTCCGGCGAACCCTATGGCGTCCCGACCCGTGACCTCTTCCTCGGCTGCCGAACGTGTTTCACGTGAAACGCGCCATGCCCGCCTGCGCTTGTGCGTGTCTGGCCGCTACATGCACGTTGTGAACGACCTTGATCAATCAAAATTGGTGGCTTAGAAGCCAATTGCACCGTACTAGTTCCAGCCGCGCAACGGCGGCGGGCGCCTGACGTGTAGCTGCGCAACTTGACGCCCTGGGTACCCGAGGCTTTGCTGACTGTGATTCTGGTCGCTGAGAGCACGATTCAATCCACAGGATCCAGGCTTGTGCTGTGGATAAGCATGTGGATTTCGCTGTGGATAAGACTGTGAATAATGTCATGGTGAGACTCGATACATCGGTACATGATGTGCCGCAAACTTGCCGATTACCGGACATCATGCGGTCTGTCCCGATGACTCCGGTCATCATTCTCAGTTTTCCAGGGGACATCTGCACGTGTGAATCTCGATCCATGGTGCGCCCGTGGACGGGGGCCGGCTGCTGGATGCACCAACTAGGAGTGTGCTCGGCTCTCTTCTGCCGCCGAGGTAGGCCCCAGGAAGCTCGCTAGACCCTCCGGAGCTTATAGCTGAGCACGGATGTGGATAGGGGACGGCCAAGTAAATGGTCCGGCACCTGGCCTAGGTTTGGACGTGCGCTCCGCCGATGGCGGCCGCGCGTGGGCACAGTTCGTCCGTGACTGCCACGTCCATGTCACGCAGGCTCATCGGTGTGCGGACGTTTCACATGGCCATATGGACCGGTGCTACGGCTTTGGTGTCGCGCCTAAGTCTGGCTTGGGCTCTCGGTATGGTTGCTACTGTCCAGGGGTTTCTACTGTCCAGGGCTTGCGGATTGGGTGATATTGGTGAGTTGGCCGGGGGGTCCTGAGGGCTGCGCTCCCCCGGCGTGGTGAAGACTAGGAGAGCGGTGGGTCGTTAGACTTCAACCTCTGTGAAGACCGGCAGGTCCCCTACGTCTCCCGGGGTTGCAGGCGAGTAGGACTCGAGGAGGATCGTCCTTTCGGACAGTGGCTTTGCCGGCAGGACGATGGCATGCGGGGCCAACAGTCTGCTGGCAAAATCCCTGCCTAAGTGTGTCCAGCGCGTGCAGAAGTCGATCCTTGCAGAGTGGTCCCAGGCGGCCTGGTTCAAGGCACGGGACGGCCCTGCGCATGCGGAGGATTACGTGCGATCGCATCGGGGTCTGAGCTGTCGTTGCGGTGGGCGCGACGTCGCGCTTCGGCCCAGGAACGAGCGAGCCTCCAGAACGGCGCTGTAAAAGGGGTGGACTCAGGCGTTGTTCGTGGCCCGGTCGGCACGGTCGGAGTGGTGAGCCCACTCCGCGGCTGGCTGCAGACCTCCTCCGTTCCTTGACGACTATGACCACCCATCTGCCCACCTGGCATGTGGATTGTGTTCTCTGCGAGGTAGAGGGGGTCATACATTTCCTGCATTACCGGCCGGTTTCACGTGAAACGTCGAGCTCGGCCCAGTTACGTGCCAATAATTCCGGACGCTGTAGTCCGCAGTTCAACCACGTGTATACCGAGCTCACTTGTCGCGGCTACCTGTTGCGGATCCTCGGTGATAGGACTGCGAAGTGTCAGGTCTGAACCCTCAGCGTGCATCGTGGGGACCCCCACCCGATTCGTGGCAACGCGAACCGGTGGTTGGGAGGATATGGTAGTGACGAAACCGAATAAGTGCGTATTTGCAAGAAATCATGCAAGCCCCGTCATCCGTCTTCGGACGGAGGGCCCGCCGACTGGATAGCATCCCGCGTCCCAGGGCCCGGCCCCTGCATGGGCGGCGATGTTTCACGTGAAACGCCCAGGGTACGCGCGGCAATAGAAGCCCTGTGGGCCCCCTGTTTCACGTGAAACCGAGTCGTGGTCTACTTCCGGTGGAGGGGGGGCGGCTTGCCTGATAAGTCGCTGCCAAAGGTGAAGGCGCCGCTCGATATGGACGGGCGCACGGTATGGGGCGCGGAAGCGCTCGACAGAGAGCGTGGCGCCATGACTTTGGCGCTCCCGACCAGGAGGACCAACCGCCCGGAGGGATGCGGCACGCGAAACTCCGGAGGGCACTGGGGACGACCTAAGTTCCCCATGGCAACGCGGTTGGCGGGAGTCCTAGCCTTCACTGCCTTCGCTGCTCCCCTGAGGATGGATGGACCCATAGAGCGCCGGGAACTGACTGGCATAGGCGCTGATTTAGGGGTCATTGAAGATACCGGTGGCGGGGATGCTCCTCGTGGCGCGCAGGCGGCCAACCGATCCGCCGACCTGATAGTTTTCCGCGGCTTCCGGCGGACACGCGCGTGTGAGAACGGCGTCTTCGACTGATGCTCCGGAATGTCAGATTGAATTCGGCTTGAGACCCGGATTCGTACAAAACCACAGATCGTGGTTGCACGGCGCCCAGACGTCTCTGCCGGGACCGTTCTGCAACCCGCTCCGTGAGCGTGCAGGTCGTGCTTCGTGCTTAGTAGTGTAGTTGCGGACGCGTTGCATGAGCTCCTTGGCTCTGTGGTCCCCGGCATCTGACGACTACTTTGCTCTCAATACGCTCTGAATCTCGGTTGCATATATGTATTCAGCTGGGGCTGTCTGGGACTGCTCGGCGCGGGTCCCCCCCAAAGGTTGCGAAAGGGAGCGGCGGCCGTTGCGGCTCAGGTTCCCCGCTGCACGGAAGCAGTCAGCGCCGGCAAGTTCCGTGACCACGGTCGGACCGCAACGTTTCACGTGAAACCCTCGTCGTCTTCTGTTCCGTTCCCGTCGATCGTGTAGTCCGAGCGAACTGACGGCTTCGATCTTGATGAGACAGGGTCGATACGCGCCGATGTAAGTAGAACTACGGGGCGTGGACGTGATGCTCAACGTGACGGGCGTACAGTCAGCGGTGCAAGCGGCGCTGCGGGTCGGTGTGCGATTTCAACCGCTTGCGTGACAGGCCCCCGCTGACCAGATACCGGCGACCCCAAATGCTTCGCGCTGGCAAAGCGCAGCACGGGTCTTCCGGGGTGTCAGCGCCAGGGGTCACCACAAAACTATTGCGCGCAGGTCGGAGCCGTGCGAGGTTGAGAACCACTGCGATCCTTCCGACCTCGGCCATCAACGGATCGCCCGTTTCACGTGAAACATCATCGGACTTATCCTCCGGCGGCCCGAAACAAAAGTTAAAGCACATGAGAACGGACTTCAGATCAGGACCGTACGCTGCTGGGCGCAATTGAAGCCAACTATGCACGGGACGCGGGAGTTACAGGGTGCACCCGGCCATAAACCGATTCTGCGGCAGTCAGAGGAACCGAAGGGATCTGGACGATAAAACACGAAGAATGAAACCGACGACGGGCTATTTCGAGCGGCTGACAGACGCTCCCAGGCAGCAGCCCCGGAATGATGCCGAGTACGGCCCAAAGTAGGGCCGCACCCATTCGGGGAAACAAACAAAAGGTGGCCACCGCTCCCCTCGGAGTGATGGCCACCTCTGCGGGCCTGATACCGTCCGGCCTGTCACGGTTACCGTGCGGGCATGGACCTGGCAGGACCGCTACCGCTAGGACAGAACGTCCGCGAATTCCTTCTCGAAGAACTGCTTCGGTTTGGCACCGATGACCGTGCTCTTCACCTCGCCGCCCTGGAACAGGTACACGGCGGGAATGGATGTGATGCCGTACTCGGCTGCGATGGCCGGGTTGTCGTCGACATTCACCTTGACGACGTTGACCTTCTCGCCGTACTCCACCGAGATCTCATCCAGGATGGGACCGAGCTTCCGGCACGGACCGCACCATTCGGCCCAGAAGTCAACGATTACCGGCTTGTCAGCGGCGAGTACGTCAGTGCTGAAGCTTGCGTCAGTTACGTCTTTTGCGTTGCTCATAACCCTTGTCTCTCTCTTCGAATGATTTTCCGCGCCGGTCAGGCGTGAAGGTCTGCGAGGTAGTGCTCCACGTCGATCGCTGCGACACAGCCGGAGCCGGAAGCAGTGATCGCCTGGCGGTAGGTCGGGTCCACGACGTCGCCGGCGGCGAAGACGCCCCTGACGCTGGTGCGCGAGCTGCGGCCGTCGACGGCGATGGTCCCGGCGTCCGTGATTTCGAGGCTGTCCTTGATCAGCTCGGTGCGCGGGTCGTTGCCGATCGCCACGAAGACGCCGGTCACGGCGAGTCCGGACTCGGTGCCGTCGATCAGGTTCTTCAGCTTCAGCCCGGTGACCTTGTCTTCACCGAGGACGTCCTCGACGGCGGTGTTCCAGATGAAGTTGATCTTCTCGTGGGCCTGCGCGCGGTCGCCCATGATCTTGGAGGCCTTCAGCGTGTCGCGGCGGTGCACCACGGTGACGGACTTTGCGAACTTGGTGAGGAAGAGTGCTTCCTCCATGGCCGAGTCGCCGCCGCCGATCACTGCGATGTCCTGGTCCTTGAAGAAGAAACCATCGCAGGTTGCGCACCAGCTAACACCGTGGCCGGAGAGCCGCTTTTCGTTGGCCAAGCCGAGCTCGCGGTATGCCGATCCGGTGGACAGAATGATGGCGCGGGCGCGGAAGGTCTCCCCCGTTGCGATGGTGACAGTCTTGATGTCGCCGTCGAGGTCCAGGGAGGTGACGTCCTCGAACTGGATTTCGGTGCCGAAGCGGGCAGCCTGCTTTTCGAAGTTCTCCATGAGGTCCGGCCCCATGATGCCCTCGGGAAAGCCCGGGTAGTTTTCGACGTCGGTGGTGTTCATGAGCTCACCGCCCGCGGTAACGGAGCCAGCCAGCAGCAGCGGCTTCAAATTGGCGCGGGCCGTGTACACGGCGGCTGTATAGCCTGCGGGGCCGGAGCCGACGATGATGACATCACGTACTTCTGACGTGCTGTTTTCTGCGGTGCTCACTGAACGGTGAACCTCTTCCTTTGTCGATGCGCCAGCCTTCCGGCCAGCCACAGGGCACAACTGATTGGCAGTGTGGAATATTCCAAACGTACTTGGAGGCAGGCGAGAACGCCCGTGCCTGCACGGACACACCGCCACGGGACTTTCCACAAGGGTACCGTCTCCGACAGCCTCAGGGCATGCCGGTTACGCCCGGAAGGAATGTGGCTGCCGGATGGCAGGTTCGCCTACTGGACCTTGATCTCCGCGAGCCGCAGGCCGTAGCCAAAGCGGGTCTTCGGGGCTGCGAGCTTGGGCAGGTTCTTGATGGAGATGATGACGTACTGGGCGGTCACCGGTTCGGCCAGCGGCATGGTGAGGTCAGGCGAGGTGAAGCTGTTGGTTCCCACCTGCTTCGCACCGTCCAGCGACGGGCGGTCATTGGTGTAGACCGTGATGCTTCCGCCCGAGGCACCCAACTGGTTCAGGGTGATCGAGGAGACCTGGGAAGGGCTCTTGAGCTTGACCACCAGCGGGACTCCGTCGGGAGCAAGGCCGCCCCAGTCCTCGGTGGCAAATTCCATGTCTGACCAGTAGCTGGCTGCATTTCCGTCGAACGCCTTGCCGAGGTCGTCGTCGTACGTCGCAGCGAAATCAAAGCTGCCCTGGCGGGTGATCCCCTCGATGGCCGGCGGCCCTGCCGCCGGAGCCGTGCTCTTGGTCGGCGTTCCGGTACTCGGCTTGGCAGCGGCCGACGGCGGTGCGCTGGCTCCGGGGGTCGCTTCCGTCTGGGGTGCGCTCTTGAAGAGGCTGCCCAGGTTGGTCACGGCGAAGATGAGTCCGACGATCAGGACGGCCGCGAGAAGGCCGCCGACAAGCCACCGCATGGAACGCGGTTCCTTCTGGGGCTCATCGTCGTCATCGTCGTAATAACCCGTAGCGGGAGCGGCGCCGGTACGGGCGACGGCGGGGAAGTTGCCTGCACGGCGGTCCGGCTCGTGCGCACTGCTGCCCTCGTCGTCGTCGTAGTCGTCTTCGGGAACGTAGTCATAGTCGTTCTCGGACCACAGCGACACCTTCGACGAGTTGTGGCCGTCGCCGGAAGCTGCGGCAGCTCCGGCTGCCGCTGCACCTGCGCCGGCGGCGCCGCGGGCGTCGTTTCCGGAGCGGTTGGTGTTGCGCTGCAGCAGTGCCTGCTCGACGTTGTCGTGCTGGACGGTTGCCTCTACCGCGTCCTGCTCGTAGCCGCTACCCGGCTGAACCGGCTGCGGTGCGGTCGTCTCAGGGACGGCCTGCCTGTTTCCCTGCGAACCAGCAGCACCGGCTGCCGCACCGGCACCACCTGCCACACCGGCGGCAGCTGCACCCGCGGCCGGACCAGCGGCGGGGCGGGCGGGCGGGAGCGGCGGCACAACGGGAGCCTTCCGCACCGGCGCCGTGGGTGCCTGCACGGGCGCCGGGCTGCCGGAATCCGTGGCCGCGTGGGCTGAGGCCCCGTGGCCGGACCGGCTGGCGGCGGGGCTTGGCGCGGTGGCAGGGTACTGCCCGCCTGGCCGGGACTGGCTTCCGCTGTACTCCTGGTCGCCGTTGTAATTGATGTACCCGGCTTCGACCTCGTCGTCTTCGTCGTAGGTCTCGGGTTCGTGGGACCGCGCCTGGCCGAAGATCTCGCTGCCCAGGGTGTCGGTGAAGAACGGCTCCACGTAGGGCGGGTTGGACGCGACCACAAGGTCCAGCAGGTCCGCGGCGGAGGTGTGGTTGGTGATCAGGTACGTCGTTGCGTCGCTGACTCCAAGGTCAAGGATCTGGACGTTCCCGGGGCGCTCCCCCGTGGCCACCTCGCGGGCGCTCTGCGCCACCTGGTCGGCGTTGTACGGGCCGGCCACGAGAATGCTGACCGGACGGTTCAGCACCTGGTCCACACCGTCCAGCACCAGATCCTGGTCATGCGAACTCAGCACTGTGGCCGTGACCTTGTAGCGGCCGCCAAGTACTGATCCGACATCGATCGGGTGGGACACGTGTTCCTCCTAGCCTGTCCGGGAATTGCTTCTGGCCTTGGCGATGCATCGCCCGGGAAGGCCTCCGGTGAACCGGCGGACCCCTTGGTCTGCAACTACCCTTGTTCCCCTCGATCCTAGCCGATGCTGTGCAACGGCCGCGGAAGACGGGGCTGGCAGCCTCCTGCCAGGGCTACTTTTTCCGCCGCCGCCGCGACGGGAAATGCGGGTTCTGGCCTGGGTTCCCCTGGTAGGTCCGGCGGCCAGGAAGCGGGATCTCGCCACGCAGGGCGTTCCCGCGGGCCGTTCCGGGGACGTCCTCCTCGGGAAGGTAAGTGGCGCCGTCGTAATCTTCCGGTTCCGGCTGGGGCGCAGGCCCGGCACGGAAGGAGGCGGAATCGAACTCGCCGGAAATCCGGGGAATCAGGCCGGTGTCCGAAGAGACCGTGGCGCGCTCCGGCGTCGGACGACGCCGGGATGGAATGCCGGCGCCACCGCCGGCAGCCGAAGCCCCGGAGCTGGCGGGGGCAGACGGGGCAGCCGCGGGTGCGCCGGAACCACGGCCCAGGCGTCCCAGCAGGGGCCGCAACAGGTCGCGCAGTTCCGTGACCCGGAATAGCTTCAGCAGCACCAGGTACACGGCCAGCATGACGGGGCCGACGACGACGATGGTCACCAGGGCGGCGGGCCGGCTGCTCCAGGCAAAGCCGACCGGGCTGTAGCTGCCCATGAGCCACAGTGCCCCCGCGCCCGCAACGGCCGAGCCGAGTGCGGCGTAGCCCATGCGGATGTACGAGTTGATGATCCGCGGGCCGTCCAGGTGCCCCAGCAGCCGGCGCAGGAAGACTGCCGAAACGATCACCGAGAGGATGTTCCCCGCTGTGTAAAGGACGGCGATGGCGAAAATGATCCGGTCGAACGGCAGGAACTGGATGAAGAACGCGGCCACCACATTCACCAGGGCCAGCACCAGCTGGATGTAGAACGGCGTGCGCGCGTCCTCGTTGGCGTAAAAGACCCGGGACATCATGAAGTTGGCGCTCATGAACGGGGTGCTGAGCGCCAGGATGGTTAGCGTCTGCGCCAGCATGACGCCGTCCGTACGGGTACCGCCGGAGAAGAACATGCCCAGCGGACCGGCCAGGGCGAACAGCGCCAACGCGCCGAACACCGTGGCCACCGCCATGGTCCGCAGGCCGTGGGACAACGCATCCCGAAGTGCCACGCGGTTGCCGTCCTGCGAAGCACGGGTCATGCGGTTGAACAGCACCGTGGCCAGCGAGAGCGCGATGATCGAGTGCGGCAGCAGGTACAGCTGGCTCGCCACTTCCAGGACCGCGTTGCCCGGAAGCATGTCACCGGCGGGGTCGCGGGCCTCCTGCAGCCGGAGCCGTTCGGCGCCGGGGATGGTGGCGATGCGCATGACGTACAGGAACGCGAGCTGCCCGACGGCGGCCGTCATGAGCGTCCACACGCTCAGTCGTGCGGCGTGCCCCAACCCCACCCCGCGCCAGCCAAAGCGCGGGCGCAACCCGAGCTTCAGCCTGAATACCGGAACCAGGAGGATGGCCGTCTGGGAGAGAACGCCGATGGTGGAGAACCCGGCGACGAAGAACGTCTGGGACGCCCCCCAGTTATCCAGCGAGTGCCGGTTGACATTATTGGCACCGAAGATCCAGATGAACATGCCGAGGCCGGCAATGGCCACGACATTGTTCAGGATGGGCGCCCACATGGCCGGGCCGAAAGCACCGTTGGCGTTGAGGACCTGGGTCAGCAGCGCGTACAGGCCGTAAAAGAAGATCTGCGGCAGGCACCAGAAGGCGAAGGTAACGGCCAGGGCCTTTTGTTGGGGCGAGTAGCCCTGCGTGGTGAGCTCGATGACGGCGGGCGCAAGCAGAGTGACCAGCAGGGTCAGGGACAGCAGGACGAGGACTGCCAGCGTGAGCAGCCTGCTGATGTAGTCTGCTCCCCTGTCCGGCGCTTTGCTGGCCTTGATGATCTGCGGCACCAGCACGGCATTGAAGACGCCGCCGGCCACGAGCAGGAAGATCAGGTTGGGCAGGTTGTTGGCGTTGATGAAGGTGTCATTGACGGTCGAGCCCAGGCCGAGCGCCGCGCCGAGCATCCAGGTCTTGCCGAATCCCAGCACGCGGGACACCAGCGTCCCGGCGGCCATGATGGCGCTGGAACGGGCCTCGCCCGGCTGCGCGGCACTGGAGGCTGCCTCGCTGGCTGGCGTCACACCGGGCGGTGTTTCGCCCGGCTGCGCGGGCTGGTCGGAGGACGGATTGACTGCTGACATCGTCTTCATCGTCTCACCCGGGTGCTGATATTGCGGCACCCAAGGGGGTATCCGGCAGGCATGGCCGGACGGTCAGAGGTGCTCGGGAAGGACTTCGCGTGCCAGGTCGGCGATGCGGCGTTCATTGGGGAATGAAAGCTTGCGGGCAAGCTCGTGGATGGGAACCCAGGCAACATCAACCGCTTCCTTGTCAGGATCGTTTTCGATGGTGAGTTCGCCGCCGGTGGCGCGCAACAGGTAGTGGTGCACCGTCTTGTGCACGCGGTGCCCGCTGACCGTGAACCAGTAATCGATGCTGCCCAGCGGGGCCAGAATGTCACCGTCGATGCCGGTTTCCTCGGCAATCTCACGGACCGCGGCTTCCTCGTTGTTCTCCCGGCCCTCCGGGTGGCCTTTGGGCAGGCACCACTCCAGCCGTCCGCCCCTATTAAGGCGGGCAATAATCGCAACCCTCAGTTCGTCGTCGGACGTGTCCACCACGACGCCGCCGGCCGAGATCTCCTCCACAGTGGGGAGCGAGGCCGGGGCCGAGTGCGGTGCAGGCGCGACGTGCGCACCGATTGCCGACGGCAACGGTGGGTTCGTCCTCCTGCCGGGAGCGCTCGGTACTGGATGGGCCATGCAGTCCACTCTAACGACTCTTGCCCCGCCGTGATGACCGGGACATGGCTTCCAGGTGGACTGCGTGTGACGGGCTTCGCCGGCGCCGTCGCACAATGAAGGGATTTGGTGCGGTGGGGCTTGGTTTTCTGACAAGCTTAAGTAACTATGGCGCACGCACATCAAAAGACTGATCTTCACACCGTTGACTTCCAGGTGGACCCGGTGGTCCTGGAGCTCGGTCAGCGGTTCGTGGATGCCGGTCATGAGCTGTCGCTCGTCGGCGGCCCGGTCCGGGACCTTTTCCTGGGCCGCACCTCCCCCGACCTCGACTTCACGACGGACGCGACGCCGGACCAGACCGTGGCGCTGATCAAGAAGTGGGCGGACAACTTCTGGGAGATCGGCCGGGCCTTCGGAACGATCGGCATGCGCAAGGCCGGCTTCCAGATTGAAATCACCACTTACCGCGCCGAGGCCTACGACCCCGAGTCCCGGAAACCCGTGGTGGCCTTTGGTTCCTCCCTCACTGATGACCTGCTGCGCCGTGACTTCACCATCAACGCCATGGCCCTGCGGCTCCCGTCGATGGAGCTTGTGGATCCCTTCGGCGGAGTCCGCGACCTGCACGCCTCCGTGCTGGCCACCCCGGGCGCTCCCGAGGCATCCTTCTCCGACGATCCGCTGCGGATGATGCGGGCCGCCCGGTTCGCGTCCCAGCTGGGCGTAACGGTTCGGGAGGACGTCCGCACTGCCATGACCCGGATGGCCGAACGCATCAGCATCATCTCTGCCGAACGCGTCCGGGATGAGCTGGTCAAGCTCATCTGCGGGCAGCACCCCCGCGTGGGCACCGACCTGCTCGTGGACACCGGCCTCGCCGAGTTCGTTCTGCCCGAGGTGTCCGCACTCCGGCTGGAATCGGACGAGCACCACCGGCACAAAGACGTCTACCAGCACTCGCTCCAGGTCCTGGAACAGGCGGCAGCTTTGGAGACGGATTCCGACGGCGCCCTCCCCGGCCCCGATTTTGTCCTCCGGTTTGCGGCACTGATGCACGACGTCGGGAAACCGGCCACGCGCCGGTTCGAACCGGGCGGTGCGGTCAGCTTCCGCCACCACGACATGGTGGGGGCGAAGCTGACGACGAAGCGGATGAAGAAGCTGCGCTTCGACAACGACACCACCAAGGCGGTGGCCCGCCTCGTGGAACTGCACATGCGCTTCTACGGCTACGGGGACGCCGGCTGGACCGATTCCGCAGTGCGCCGCTACGTCACCGACGCCGGTCCCCTGCTGGAGCGCCTGCACCGGCTGACCCGTTCGGACGTCACCACCCGAAACCAGCGCAAGGCTGACCGGCTGTCCTTCGCCTACGACGACCTGGAATCCCGGATTGCCACGCTCCGGGAGCAGGAGTCCCTGGACGCGGTCCGGCCGGACCTCAACGGCGCCGAGATCATGGCCCTGCTTGACCTCAAGCCTGGGCCCGTCGTGGGCAGGGCGTACAAGTTCCTTTTGGAGGAACGAATGGAAAACGGCCCTCTCGATCCCGCCGACGCCAAGTCCCGGCTGCTTGCCTGGTGGGTTGAGCAGCCTGAATCAGCCGCTCCTTCTGCTTCTGTGTCTCCTGCTTCTCCCGCCGACGTCGAATCTTCCCTAACCGAGGAGTCCAAGTGAACGCCGCCAACATCGCCCGCCCCCAGCTCTGGATCCTGCGGCACGGCGAAACCGAATGGTCCAAGAGCGGCCAGTACACCGGACTGACGGACCTGCCCCTGACGGTGGAGGGCGAGCAACAGGCAGTCGAGGCGCGCAGGATCCTGGACACCGTCGACTTCGACCTGGTCCTGACCTCCCCGCTGCGCCGTGCCCGGCGCACTGCCGAACTCGCCGGTTTCCCCGACGCCGTCCACGAACCGCTGGCCGTCGAATGGGATTACGGTGACTACGAAGGCATCAGCTCCGACCTGATCCGCAAGGACAACCCCGACTACCTCATCTGGACGCACGGGGTTCCCAACGGCGAAAAGCTGGAGGATGTCGCAGCGCGGGCAGACAAGATCATTGCGCGGGTCCTCGAGTCCGGGCTGGACAACGTCCTGGTCGTGGCCCACGGCCACTTTTCCCGCATCCTCACCGCCCGCTGGCTCGAACTCGATCCGGCGGAGGGCCGGCATTTCCTTCTCGGAACGGCCAAAGTCTGCACACTCGGGTGGGACAAAAGGACTCCTGTGATTCTTCGCTGGGGCCTGTAAAAGCGCCTTTCTTGATTTGTTTTTCGGTTTTTTGGAAAATAAGTAGTCAACCCCAGCATTCCTGGTGTACTTTTATTCCTGACCCCAGAGCGATCTGCCGGGGTCATGGCGCACTCTGTCCGGCCAGTCAGTCGGAACAGCGGCAGAGCAGAAAAGGAGGTTGGGAAAATGATTACTTTGACTAGCGGATGGAAGATGACCATTACCGCGTTTCCGGCCTTCGTTGCTCACCCGCGCCCTCTTCACGGACTCGCCCGAGCCTAGTTCTGACTCCCGGCTTTATTCTGGCCGCCCCTCCGCTCAGCCGCGCTCACGCGGAAGAGCAGGCAGGACATCGGCGGATTCTGCCGGTCTCTCAGAACCCCTGACCCTGGCGGTCTGATGTAGCGGAACCACGCGGTTGCGCAGCACCCATAATTCGGAACCCTGCTTCCCGTTGGGAATTGCCGCGCTGCCGTTTCGTGGGCCCTTGCCGCTTTTGCGGATCCCATTTCCCTAACCGGGCATTTCTCTGCCCTTTTAGGACCATTTCTTCGCATGCCTGAATGGCTCTAATTGCCATGCCCGGAATCTTTCGTCATTTCCTGAAAGGAGGTGAAATTATGCTGCGCAAACTCCAGGAGATCCTTGCCGGCCTCGGTTCGGCCTTGGTCCAGCAGCAAGAGTTCGACGGCCACCTGCTGGACCGGAAACGGGAGGACGTCTACACGCTTATGCACGAGCAGATGGTCAGCCTGCGCTGAAACCGTAGGCCTGCAACACGACGGCCAGCGACCCACCGGTAAGCTCGAGACCATGCAGGAGACACAGCCGCCGCCCGATCGAAAGCTCGCCCGCCTGGTGGTGCCGAGCCGCAGCGACCGCTTCCTGCGGAACTTTACAGAGCTTATCGGCGGGCCCCTGGGCCAGCGGTCTGCCCCGGGAGTGGTCGCGCCCGGTTTCTTCACGGTGGAACGCGTGCTGATCATCCTGACCGTGCTCGCCGCCCTCACTGCCATCGCGGTCAAGGACTACTGTCGGGTGAACGGCTGGGAGACGCCGTCGCAGTTCTACGCGACCTGCTATTCAGACTTCCCCGAGCTGTTCCGCAACCGGGGCCTGGGCGACGGCGCATTTCCGTTTTTCACCCCCGGTGCCCTCTTCGAGTATCCGGTCCTGATGGGCCTGATTGCCGGCATCACGGCCCGCCTGGTTCCCGGCGAGGGAGCCACCGACGCCCGGATCCTCGGCTACTTCGACGTCAACGCCACCTTGGTCGCCGCCGTCTGGATCGTCACCGTGCTGGCCACGGACCGGATGAACCGGCGGCGGCCCTGGGACGCGGCCATGGTGGCCCTGGCGCCCGGCATCGTCCTCGCCGGCGTGATCAACTGGGACATGTGGGCCGTGGCCATGCTTGCCCTCGGCATGTACTTACTGTCCCGGGAGCGGCTGGTCCTAGCCGGCGTCCTGATCGGCCTGGGAACGGCAACCAAGCTGTACCCCGTCCTGGTCTTCGGCGCCATCTTCCTGCTGGCCCTGCGCACGGGGAAGATCCGTGCCTTCGTGGTGCCGGCAGCATCCGCCGCCGCAGCCTGGCTGGCCGTTAATCTGCCCATTGCCGCGCGGGACCCGGCCGGCTGGAGGTACTTCTTCGAGTTCACCCAGGACCGCCCGGCTGGCTACAGCTCACCCTGGTTCGCGTACAACCTGGTGGCCGGGCGGGTGCACTGGACGCTCCTCACCCCGGAGGCCATCAACACGCTCGCCCTGAATGTGTTCCTGGTTGCCTGTGTCCTCATCGCGGTCCTGGCCCTGACCGCCCCGCAGCGGCCGCGCATTGCACAGCTGACCTTCCTGATCGTCGCGGCCTTCATCCTCACCAACAAGGTCTACTCGCCCCAGTTTGTCCTGTGGCTCGTGCCGCTACTGGCCCTCGCCCGGCCGAAGTGGCGTGACTTCCTGATCTGGCAGGGCATCGAGGGGCTGCACTGGGCGGCCATCTGGATGTATCTTGGCCAAGTGACCAGCGGTGGCGTCTCACAGCACAACATCGACATGCCCTATTACGTCCTGGCCGTCGCCGCCCACATGCTTGCGACTGCATATCTCATGCTGCGGGTCGCCTGGGACATCTGGGACCCCCGCTACGATCCCATCCGGCGGCACGCGATGGACGACCCCCACGGCGGTCCCTTCGACAATGCCCCGGACTGGCTGCGGATCGATCTGCTCCATCCCTCTGCCTCCCTGGTCCCGTGGCGAACGGTTGCCCGCGATGTCTGACGTCGCCGTCGTTGGTTCAGGACCCAACGGACTCGCCGCCGCCGTAGTCATGGCGCGGGCGGGCCTCAAGGTGCGCGTGTACGAGGCCTCGGACCAGCTCGGCGGAGGATCTCGGACGTCCCAGGTCATCGAGGAGGGGCACTGGCACGACGTCTGCTCGGCCGTGCACCCGATGGCGCTGGCCTCGCCCTTTTTCCGTGCGTTCGAACTGGCACGGCGGGTGGATCTAAAGCTGCCGCCAGTGCAGTTCGCCTCCCCGCTGGATGGTGGCCGGTCCGCGCTGGCGTACCGGTCGCTCGACCGGACCGCCGATGAGCTGGGACGGGACGGCCGCGCCTACCGCAGGCTCATCGCTCCGCTGGTGCGGCACATCGACGGCATTGTGCAAACCACCTCCGATCAGTTGTTGCGCGTTCCCGGTGACCCGCTGGCTGCCGCCGTTCTGGGGCTGCGGACCCTGGAGCAGGGATCACCTCTTTGGAACCTGCGCTTCCGGCAGGACCGGGCACCCGCCCTCGTCAGCGGTGTGGCAGCCCATGTGGTGGGGCGCCTCCCGTCCCTGTCCGGGGCGGGCGCCGGCCTGCTGCTCAACGCGCTGGCGCACAGCGGGGGCTGGCCGATTCCAGTCGGCGGATCGTCGGCAATCGCCGAGGCCATGGCCAAGGACGTTGAAGCCCACGGCGGCGAGCTGCAGACAGGGTTCCGGGTCACCTCCCTGGCGGAACTCGAACCGGCGAAGGCAGTCCTTCTGGACGTGGCTCCTCCCGCCCTGTCCCGCATTGCCGGCAGCCGCCTGCCCGCGTCCTACCGCCGCGCACTGGAGTCCTTCCGGTTCGGCAACGGCGCCTGCAAGGTGGACTTCATCCTGTCCGGGCCCGTGCCGTGGACCGCTGCCGGACTGGCACAGGCCGGAACGGTACACGTGGGCGGCATCCGGGCGGAGATGGCGGCGGCGGAGAACGCCGTGTCCCAGGGCAGGCACCCGGCGCGGCCCTACGTCCTGGTGTCACAGCCGTCCGTGGTCGATCCCGGCCGCGCGCCGCAGGGCAGGCACATTCTTTGGACCTACTGCCATGTTCCCGCAGGGTCCACGGTGGACATGGGCGAGGCCGTCATGAATCAGCTGGAGCGCTTCGCGCCCGGGTTCCGTGACCTGGTGCTGCGGCACAAGGTCACCACGGCTGCAGAACTGGCCGCCTATAACGAAAACTACGTGGGTGGCGACTTCAGCGCCGGCCTTTTGGATGCCCGGGGCCTGGTCCAGCGGCCGGTCGTCTCGCGGGTACCGTGGCGCACTCCGGCGCGCGGGGTTTACCTCTGCTCATCCTCCACGCCGCCCGGACCCGGTGTCACCGGCATGCCCGGCTTCCGCGCCGCTGAATATGCGCTTAAGGACATATTTGGGCTGGACGTCCCGGCACTTGGCCTTTAGCCGCCGCTGCGGGGCACGTTCGTTGCGTGGCCGTGTTGTGGCTCGAGCCCCGCATCCGCCGGGGGATAATAACGCGGTGGGGAACACTCAAAAACTTTCACTTGTCCTGGCCGGTCTCATACTAAGCGGATCACTGGTGGCGTGCGACGACGGCCGCGGCAACGCGGAAGCCGCGGCCAAGCAGCTGGCCTCGGCCGTCGCGGGCATGGACCTGCGCCCGGTGGCCTTCGACGGCCGTGACTCATCCGTGGCCAACGACCAGCTCAAGCAGGTCTTCAAGGCGCTGGCTCCGGCCAAGCCGTCCGTTGAAGCAGGAGAGCTGGCGCTCGACGGCGACACCGCGCGGATACCGCTCAACTACAGCTGGAAGATTTCCACCGGCGAGTGGAAGTACACCGTCTCGGCCGACCTGCGTAAATCCGGCGACAAATGGCTGACCGTCTGGTCGCCCGGGCTGCTGGTCCCGAACCTGGCCGAGGGGGAGATCCTCAGCAAGGCAACCCAGTCGTCCCCGCGCGCGGACATCCTCGGTGCCGGCAACCAGAAGCTCGTGACGCTGCGCCCGGTGGTCAACGTGGGCATCGACAAGCCCCAGCTGGGCGGCGGCGATGCCGCAGATTCTGCCACCAAGCTCGCTAAGCTCGTGGGCGTGGATCCCGCGGCCTATGTGCAGCAGGTGGAGGCGTCCGGCGCTGAGGCGTTCGTTCCCGCAATCACCCTGCGCAACACCAATGACCGGGCCGTGACCGACGCCGAGATTGAAGCCATCCCGGGTGGCCGGGCCATCCCGGGCGAACTGCCGCTGGCGCCGACGCGGAACTTCGCCCGGGCCGTCCTTGGCACGGTGGGCGAAGCCAGCGCGGAACAGATCGAAAAGTCCAACGGCACCCTCACCCCGGGTGACGTCATCGGCACGGGCGGACTCCAGCAGCAGTACGACGCCCAGCTCCGGGGCACGGACGGCACCGTTGTCCGCGTGCAGCGCGCGGACCTGACCCGGGAAGAAATCCAGGCTGCGCCCACCGACCCGCGGCGCACCGTCTTCGAAGTGAAGCCCGTTCCCGGCACGCCGCTGCAGACCACCCTCGACACGAAACTGCAGCAGCTTGCCGAGGATACCCTGTCCGACATCAAGCCGGCGTCCGCCATCGTGGCGCTTCGGCCGTCCACAGGGGCAGTGCTG
This sequence comes from Arthrobacter sp. NPDC057013, assembly GCF_042674585.1. Lineage (NCBI taxonomy): Bacteria > Bacillati > Actinomycetota > Actinomycetes > Micrococcales > Micrococcaceae > Arthrobacter > Arthrobacter sp. NPDC057013. Next base: position 57,860 of record NZ_JBHUSE010000016.1, on the reverse strand, counting down.
GCCGCTGCGTCGGGACCCGGAAGCAACGGCTACAACACGGCCATGCTCGGCCAGTACGCGCCGGGATCCACCTTCAAGGTGGTGGACTCCCTCGCCATGATCCGCAACGGATTCACCCCCGATTCCACCGTCGAATGCACGCCGACGCTTACCGTCGACGGACGGAAATTCAAGAACGCCGAGGGCTACCCCACCGACTCCCTCGGCTCGGTAACCCTGCGTGAGGCCTTCGCACATTCCTGCAATACCGCCTTCATTGCGGCCCGGGACAAGGTCACCCAGGCCCAGCTGGAGTCGGCCGCCACCTCTCTCGGCGTCGCCGTGGAGGCCCCGAAGCTGGGCGCCGAGGCCTTCATGGGCTCCGTTCCCGGCGAGGCCGAGGGCACCGAACACGCGGCGGCCATGATCGGCCAGGGCAGGGTGCTGATGTCCCCGCTGGCAGCGGCCGTAATGGCAGGATCGGTGGCCAAGGGCGCACCTGTCTCCCCCGTCCTGGTGGAAGAGAGCGCTCCCTCCGCATCCGCCTCGGCAAGCCCGGCGCCGACAGCGGAAGGTTCCGCCCCGTCGTCGACCGTCACAGCGGAAGCACCCAACAAGGCCGCCCAGACCCCCATCACCAAGGCGGAAGCCGCGTCCCTTGCCGACATGATGCGTGCGGTGGTGACCTCCGGCCACGCCGGATTCCTGGCAGACGTCCCCGGCGAACCCGTGGGCGCCAAGACCGGAACCGCCGAGTTCGGCAACGCCAAGCCCCCCAAGACCCACGCCTGGATCATCGCCGTGCACGGGGACCTGGCCGTGGCCGTCTTCGTGGAGGACGGCGGGCTGGGCGCCACCACCTCCGGCCCGCTCCTGAAGAAGTTCCTGACCGCCGCTGGCTGACCCCGGCGCATCCACCCCTCCCGCGCTGGAGTTTTTGTCCATTTGTCGCGACTTTAGGGCCCTTTTGGGCACGATATCTGGACAAAAACTCCGGCGGGCGGGGCATGGGAGAATTGCCCGGTGGCCCATATTGACGTTTCCGGCATCGACTACTTCCTCTCCGACGGCACCCAGCTGCTCAACGGGGTGACCTTCAAGGTTCCGGACGGTACCAAGACGGCGCTCATCGGACCCAACGGCACGGGCAAAACCACCCTGTTCCGCATCATCGCCGGTGACCTGACCCCCGACGAGGGCGTCATTGGCCGCTCCGGAAACATGGGCATCATGCGGCAGTTCGTGGGGCAGGTCCGCGACGACTCCACGGTCCGCGACCTCCTGGTGTCCGCCGCACCCCCGGCGCTGGCGGACGCCGCCCGCGCCGTGGACGAGGCCGAGCTGGCCATGATGGAGCACGACGACGAGCCCACCCAGATGCGCTACGCCCAGGCACTCGTGGACTGGGGAGACGCCGGCGGGTACGACGTCGAAACTGTCTGGGACGAGGTCTGCATGGCCGCCCTGGGCCTGCCGTTTGACCGCGCCCAGCACCGCCGCGCGTCCACGCTGTCCGGCGGCGAGCAGAAGCGACTGGTTCTGGAGGCGCTTTTTGCAGGCCCCGATGAACTGCTGCTCCTCGACGAACCGGACAACTACCTCGACGTCCCCGGCAAGCGCTGGCTCGAGGACAAGCTCAACGAATCGAAGAAAACTGTCTTCTTCATCAGCCACGACCGGGAACTGCTGAACAACGCCGCCGGCCGCATCGTCACGCTCGAACCGGGCATCAACGGCGCAGGCGCCTGGATCCATGGCGGCGGCTTCGGGTCCTACGTGGAGGCCCGGGCGGACCGCAATGCCCGTTTCGAGGAGCTTCGCAAGCGCTGGGAAGAGGAGCACGCCAAGCTCAAGGAACTCGTCAACATGTACAAGAACAAGGCCGCCTTCCGCTCGGACATGGCCAACCGGTACCACGCTGCCCAGACCCGGCTGGCGAAGTTCCTCGAGGCCGGGCCGCCCGAGGCACTGCCGATCGAGCAGAACGTCCAAATGCGGCTCAAGGGCGGCCGCACCGCCAAGAGGGCCATCGTGGCCGAAAAGCTGGAGCTGACCGGCCTCATGAAGGCCTTCTCCACGGAGATCTGGTTCGGCGACCGGGTGGGCGTGCTGGGCTCCAACGGCTCCGGCAAGTCTCACTTCCTGCGGCTGCTCGCCACCGGGGGCACCGATCCGGAGCGGGAACACCTTCCGGTGTCCGACGTCGAAATCGCCGAAGTGCCGCACGAGGGCACCGTGAAACTCGGCGCCCGCATCCGGCCCGGGTTCTTTGCCCAGACCCATGTCCGGCCCGACCTGCTCGGCAAGACCCTGCTGGAGATCCTGCACCGCGGCGACGAACACCGTTCCGGGCTCGGCCGCGAGGCCGCCGCCGGCGCACTCGACGGCTACGGGCTGGCCGGCCAGTCGGAGCAGAAGTACGAGTCGCTGTCCGGCGGCCAGCAGGCCCGGTTCCAAATCCTGCTGCTCCAGCTCTCCGGCGCCACGCTGCTGCTCCTGGACGAGCCCACGGACAACCTTGACCTGCACTCGGCCGAGGCCCTGGAGCGGGCCATCGACCACTTCGAGGGCACGGTCCTCGCCGTCACCCACGACCGCTGGTTCGCCCGGACCTTTGACCGCTTCCTGGTCTTCGGATCCGACGGCAGGGTGTACGAGTCCGCCGATCCGGTCTGGGACGAGAAACGGGTGGAACGCGCCCGCTGACCGGGGCGCCCTCTCACTCCCTGCACGTTTTCGGCCGACGCTCTCTCACCCGGTGAGAGAGGGTCGGCCGATTTGCCGCAGGAAGTGAGAGAGCGCTGGTGGTTGGCTAGAGTTGTCGAATGACCTCAACCCAGCAGCAGCTTGCCGGCCGGCAGGTGTCGGCTGCCGCCTTGGCCACGTTCATCATCTTCGGTGCCAACGGCCTGGTTTTTGCGAGCTGGGCTGCCCGCATCCCGGCTGTCACGGAGATCCTGGGGATCTCGTCCGGACAGATGGGAACCCTGCTGCTATGCACCGCCATCGGTTCGCTGATCGCACTCCCCACCGCGGGCCACGTCATCACGCGGATCGGCACTGCCAACAGCGTCCGCGCCAGCGGCCTCCTGGCAGCGCTGGCGGGTGTGGGAATCTCCGTGTCGCTGCTCGCCGAGTCGGTTCCCGGCACCGCCGTTTCACTCTTCTTTTTCGGCATGGGCGTCGGGCTGTGGGATGTGTCCCAGAACGTTGAAGGGGCCGACGTCGAGCACCGGCTCCGGAAGACGGTGATGCCCAAGTTCCATGCCGCCTTCAGCGGCGGCGCTTTCGTCGGTGCGCTGATCGGCGCGGGCCTGTCGGGGTTGGGCGTTGGCCTGCCGCAGCACCTGTTGGTCATCGCCGCGGCCGTGGCCGTGCTGACGTTCGTGGTCCCCCGGTACTTCCTCCCCCACACCGCGCCCGAACGGGCCGCCGACGGCGAACCCAAGGCGGCCCGCGGACCCTCGGCCTGGCGGGACGGCCGCACCCTGCTGATCGGCGTGGTGGTGCTCGGCGCGACGCTCACCGAGGGTGCCGGCAACGACTGGATCGCCAAGGCGTCAGTGGACGGGCTGGGGAGCTCCGAGTCAACGGGCGCGCTGCTCTTTGCCCTCTTTGTGCTGGCCATGACGGCCATGCGGTTCTTCGGCGGCGGCGTCATCGACAAGTACGGCAGGGTGACGGTGCTCCGCGGAAGCATGGCGGCTGCTGCCGTAGGCCTGGCGCTGTTCGTCTTCGCCGGAAACCTCTGGCTGGCTGCCGTCGGGGCAGCGCTGTGGGGAGTGGGGGCGGCACTGGCGTTTCCGATGGGAATGTCGGCCGCGGCGGACGACCCGCGGCATGCGGCGGCCAGGGTGTCGGTGGTCTCCACCATCGGCTATGTGGCCTTCCTGGCCGGTCCCCCACTGCTCGGTTACCTGGGTGACCTGACCGGGATCCGCTTGGCACTGCTGGCCATCGGTGTGCCCATCCTGATCGCCCTGCTGCTCGCCGGCGCCGCCAAACCGCTTCCCGCCAGGGAATGACGCGCCGGGACGGAAATCTGCCGTAGCGGGAACACGCCCCCGTACCGGGCGGTAGGGTGGGGAAATGCGACGAATGCTGCGCCGCGGACCGGGCTGGGTCGCCGCCCTGGACCGCACCCTGATGCGGGCCGTCTCCGGTTTTCCGGGCGGGCACCATGACACCTTTTTCCGGCGGCTCTCGGCCTCGGCCAACAAGGGAAAGCTCTGGTTCGGTGTTGCGGCCGTGGCTGCCGCCATCCCGGGACGCACCAGGCGCGCGGCCGTCCACGGGCTGCTGGCCCAGGGTGTGGCGTCGGCCGTGACCAACCTCGTTTTCAAGACCCTCCTGCCCCGCGCCCGCCCGATGCCGGAGCATCTGCCGGTGTTCCGCTTCGTCCATCCACAGCCCACCAGCTCGTCCATGCCGTCGGGCCACTCGGCCTCCGCGGTGGCGTTCGCCCTCGGCACCGGACTGGTACAGCCGCTGCTCGGGGCAGCCGTCGCCCCGGTGGCCGCCGGCGTTGCATACTCCAGAGTGCATACAGGTGCCCACTGGCCCTCGGATGTGCTGTTCGGCTCGGCAATCGGGGCGGGGGCAGCCCTCGTGACGAGAAGATGGTGGCCGGTCCGGCCGCCGATGCCTGCCACCTCGAGGCGGCGGGCGGAGGCGCCCAAACTTCCGCGGGGCGAGGGCCTAAGCATCGCGGTGAACACGCTGGGCGGATCCTTCACGGAGGAAACCGCGGCAGCTCTGAAAGAAGTATTCCCCCTCGCTCATATAACGCTGATGGCGCCTGAGGACGATGTTGCCCACCGAATGGCGGAGGCAGCCACCGTGCCGGGCATCGTTGCTTTGGGCGTGTGGGGCGGGGACGGCACGGTAGGCACTGCGGCGGCGGCCGCCGTCGAACATGATCTTCCCTTGCTGGTCCTGGCCGGCGGCACCCTCAACCACTTCGCCCGGGATGCCGGAACGCCCTCCCTGGTGGAAGCGGTGGCCGCAGCAGAAAACGGTGAAGCCGCACTGGCGGATGTGGGTGCCGTGGCTGTGGAACGGGGCCTCGCGGACGATCCCGAGCAGGTAGAGCTCATCATGCTCAACACCGCCAGCATCGGACTGTACCCCAACCTGGTGCGGCGCCGCGAACACCTGCAGCCCGCCCTGGGGAAGCCCCTCGCCGGCGTCGTCGCAATGTTCCGGACCTTCGCTGTGGAGAAGCCGATCACGCTGATCGTCAACGGCGTCCGGCACAGGCTGTGGATCATGTACCTGGGCCGCGGCCGCTACTACCCGCGGGACCACGCCCCGCTCTTCCGGCCCGTCCTGGACGACGGCGTGCTGGACGTCAGGATGATGACGGCCGACGAGTCCTTCGCCCGGCTGCGGATGCTCTGGTCTGTGCTGACCGGCACGGTGGCGACGTCCAGGATCACCCACCTCAGCGAGGCCACCCGCGTCCGCGTCGAATGCGGCACGGCACCCATGGTGCTCGCCGTGGACGGCGAAACCATGCCCGGCGTCCGTGCCGCCGAATTCACGCTGAAGCGTGCCGCCCTGCGCTATTACTCGCCGGCGGAAGGCAGCTGACGCTGTGCCGGTGACGCTGCATCGGCGGGGCTGGGCTGCTCATCCCACCGGATGACAACCGGAACCCTGATTCACCCCTGAATCATCCCTGAGACCGGCGAATTCGGCAGGCGGCGTCGGTAGCGTGGGACGTGCACACCAGACAGCACGCCCGCAGCTATGCAAAGGAAAGCGTCCATGATTGAGGCAGAAGGCCTGACGAAGGTCTACGGCGACAAAACCGCCGTCGGCGGCGTCAGTTTCACCGTCCAAGCCGGCCAGGTCACCGGCTTCCTGGGACCCAACGGGGCCGGCAAGTCGACCACCATGCGCATGATCATGGGCCTGGACACCCCGACGGCGGGAACGGTCACCGTCAACGGCGTGCCGTTCGCCCGGCACACGGCACCGCTGCGCGAAATCGGGGCGCTGCTGGACGCGAAGGCTGTCCACACGAGCCGCTCCGCGTACAACCACCTGCTGGCCATGGCCGCCACGCACAGCATCCCGCGGAAGCGGGTGCACGAGGTCATCGATATGACAGGCCTCGGGGACGTGGCCCGGAAGAAGGTCAAGGGCTTCTCCCTGGGCATGGGCCAGCGGCTGGGCATCGCCGCCGCACTCCTCGGCGATCCGCAGACCATCATCTTGGACGAACCCGTCAACGGCCTTGATCCCGAGGGCGTGGTCTGGGTGCGGAACCTCGTGAAGTACCTGGCCTCCGAGGGGCGCACGGTGTTCCTGTCCAGCCACCTCATGAGCGAGATGGCCCTGACCGCCGACCACCTCATCGTGATCGGCCGCGGCAAGATCATCGCCGACGCACCCATCAAGGACATCATCACAGGCAAGGGCCAGAGCCGGACCCGGGTGCGCTCCGACCAGCCCGACCGTCTCATGCACGTCCTTGCCGGAACAGGAGTGTCGGTGGAGCTGCAGGACCACGAACTCCTCGAGGTCACCGGGCTGGATGCCCGCCAGATCGCCCGATGCGCCCTGGACAACCAGGTCCTGATCTACGAACTCACCCCGCTCCAGGCGAGCCTCGAAGAGGCCTACATGGAGCTGACCAAGGACGAGGTCGAATACCACTCGCTGATCACCACGGGAGCCCCGGTTCCCGCCCAGTCCGGAGGCAACTGACGCCATGAGCACATCGACTTCCATCCAGCCCGGCCCCGGCCGCGCCGTCATCCGCAACGCGGCAAGCCCCGGTCCCGGACCAACCTTCTTCCGTGTCCTGAACTCGGAATTCATCAAGTTCCGCACGCTCCTGTCCACGATGATCCTGCTCGCTTCCACGGCCGTCGTCATGGTTGGCTTCGGTGCCCTGTCCGCCTGGGGAACAGGCCAGTTCGCAGACCGGGCCGCTTCCGACCCCGAGACGGCTGCAGCCATCGCGGCGCAGGGCGGCGACCTCGCCGTCACCGTCCCCACCTCCGGCGTATCCTTTGCGCAGCTGATCCTGGGCTCACTGGGCGTCCTGCTCATGAGCTCGGAGTTCACCACCGGCATGGCCCGCTCCACCTTCGCCGCCGTGCCCAAGAGGCTGCCGGCGTTCGTCGCCAAGCTCGTGGTGGTCATCCTCAGCGCCTTTATCCTGACGGCGGTGTCCACCTACATCGCCGGCCTCGCGGCGGTGCCGATCCTGGACAACTTCGGCCTCAAACTCGACCTCGCCAGCTCGCAGTCCGTCAAGCTGCTGCTCGTCACCAGCGCCTACGTGGCTGCGGTTGCCGCAATCGGCATGGCACTCGGCACGCTGCTCCGCAATTCGGCCGGCGGCATCATGGCCCTCGTGGGCCTGTTCTTCGTGGCACCGATCGCGTTCCAGCTCATCCCCGGCGACTTCTTCGAGGAGGCCCGCAAGTACCTCCCCGGCAACACGGTCATCCCGATGACCGCCGTGAAGCACGTCCCGGACACGCTGGAAGCGTGGCAGGCGGCCCTGGTGCTGGGCGCCTGGGTGGTGGCGCCGGTGGTCCTGGCCATGATCCTGCTGAAGAAACGGGACGTGTAGCCGCACCAGGCCCTGCCCATGATTGACATTGTTCCCGGAAAGGACGCGCCAGCCCCCGCGGCTGACGCGTCCTTCGCCGAGCTCGCTGCCCGGCGCCGCGGGCTGCTCCGGCGCTACCTGTACCGTCGTCCGAAGGTGATGGATGCCGTAGTGGTCGCCTGCTACGGGGTGCTGGTGGTGCCCACCGTGATCGACGCCGTGAATGCGGGACGGTGGGCTGCTGTCGGGCTGCTCGTGGCCGTGGCGCTGTCCCTGTCCCTGCGGCGACAGCACCCGGTGACCGTGGTGGTCTTCATTGCGGCCGCCGAGGTTGGCGTGACCCTGCTGCATCCATGGGGATCCAACGTTTCAGCAGGGCTGTGGTTCTCGCTTTACGCGGTTGCCGTGGTCCACACCCGCCGCTTTGCCCTGGTCACCATGGCCCTGGCCACCGCGCCGCTGGCATTGCTGTACTTCCTGTCCGCCGTGGGGCCGCTCGAGCGGGAACTGCCGAATCGGCCCGTCTCGCCCGAGGAGTTCCACCTGGTGACCAGCATTGCGGCCGGCACCAGTATCGCGTTTTCCAACATCATCGCCACCGGAATCGGTATTTCGGTCCGCCAGCGGCGCGAGCACGAGCAGGAAATCGCGGCGTGGGCGGCCCAGTCCGCCCGTCTGGGTTCGGTTAACGAACGCAACAGGATCGCCCGGGAAATGCACGACGTAGTGGCCCATTCGCTGACCGTCATGGTCGCCCTGTCCGACGGGGCCGCCGTCGTGGCCCGCCGGGATCCGGAACGCGCCGCGGAGGTCCTCGCTGAACTGTCCCGGACCGGCCGTGCCGCCCTGGCCGACATGCGCCGGGTGCTCGGCGTACTGCGGGATGACGCGCCCGCCGGCCAGGCGCCCCGTGAACCGCTCGCGGGCGGCGCCAGCCTCGGGAAGCTGCTGGACGGCTTCCGGACCGCAGGTCTTCCGGTCCACTACTCCCACACGGGCCCGGCGCTGCCGGAGGACGTGGCGCTCCAACTGACGGTTTACCGGATCGTGCAGGAATCACTGACCAATGTGCTGCGCTACGGCCGGGCGCTGAGCCGGGTGGACGTGCTGGTGGCGCGCGAGGATTCCACGGTCACCATTGACGTGCTCGACGACGGCCGGGGCACCGTTGACGCCGTCACCTCCACCGGAACAGGACAGGGCCTGGCCGGGATGAAGGAACGGGCCGGAATCTACGGCGGTACGGTGGAGGCCGGGCAGGCAGCCGGCGGTGGCTGGCGTGTGCGGGCGGTCCTGATACTGAACGGCAGGACGCAGGACGGCAACAAATGGGGGAACGAATGAACGAGTCCGGGCATCTCCGGGTCCTGCTGGCGGATGACCAGCCGCTGCTGCGGATGGGTTTCCGGCTCATCCTTGAGGGTGAGGACGGCCTCGAGGTGGTGGGCGAGGCCTCCGACGGGGCCGACGCCGTCCGCCAGGTGGGCCGGCTCGATCCCGACGTGGTGCTCATGGATGTCCGGATGCCCACGCTCGACGGGATCGAGGCCACCCGTGCCATCACCAGTTCTGGCGCGCGGGCCAGGATCATCATCCTGACCACCTTCGATCTGGACGAGTACGCGTTCGCCGGGCTCCAGGCCGGTGCCTCGGCGTTTCTGCTGAAGGATGTGGCACCCGCCGAACTGGTTCAGGCCGTGCGGGTGGTGGCCAGCGGGGACGCCGTGGTGGCGCCTCGCGTCACCCAGCGGCTTCTTGAGACGTACGTCCGCGGCGCCGGTCCCGAGGCCGCCCCGCCCGCGCCTGCTCCCCGCGACCCGCTGCTGGACGACCTGACACCCCGGGAAACCGAGATGCTGGAGGCGATGTCGGAGGGGCTGTCCAATGCGGAGATCGCGCACCGCTATTTCCTGTCGGAAGCCACGGTGAAGACACACGTACGGCGGATTCTGACCAAGCTGCATCTCCGTGACCGCGTTCAGGCCGTGGTCTACGCCTATGAGACCGGCCTGGTGACCCCGAGCAACCCGGACTACTGAGGCGGCTGGCTGAAACAGGCTCCACAGCCTGCGCACAGGAAGGCGCTATGCGGGCCATAGCCCTCTGGCGTTGGATGGTGCCATGCCAACCACACCCCACACGCCCGGGAGTCAGCCGCGGCTCGAGCCGCACCCCAACCATGATCCGGGCGATCGCCGAGTGCGGGGTCCGAGATTCCGCAGGAGACTGCCGGGCCGTACCCCGGCGACGGCTCCAACGGACCGAACGTGCTGCAAGCCTCCGGCGTGCCATCTAGCGCAACGCTAGACTCGGAGCCATGCCTCTCCATTCCTCCGCAGCAGAGCACATCCGGGACCTGGGTGACTACGTCAGCGCCTCGCCGTCGAGCTTTCACGCCGCCCACGAGGGCGCCCGGCGCCTCACGGAGGCGGGCTTCAGCGGCCTGGACGAGCTGCAGCCCTGGGAGGCCACGGCAGGGAAGTTCTACGTCGTTCGGGACGGCGCGCTCATCGCCTGGGTCACGCCCGGGGACGCCGGGCCCACCACCGGCTTCAACATCCTGGGCGCCCACACGGATTCGCCGTCGTTCAAGCTCAAGCCCAGGCCGACCACGGGCCGGTTCGGCTGGCTCCAGGCCGGCGTGGAGGTTTACGGCGGACCGCTGCTGAACTCGTGGCTGGACCGGGAACTGCAGCTGGCCGGGCGCCTCGTGATGCTCGACGGCACGCAGCACCTGACCGCCACCGGCCCGATGCTGCGTTTTCCGCAGCTGGCCATCCACCTGGACCGGGCCGTGAACGAGGGCCTCACGCTCGACAAGCAGCAGCACATGAACCCGGTGTTCGGGCTCGGCGATCCGGGCGGGGAGGACCTGCTGGCGGTGCTGGCTGAGCGGGTTTCCGGCGAGGGCGCACCTGTTGATCCCGCCCGGGTTGGCGGGTACGACGTCGTCATCGCGGATACGCAGCCGCCTGCAGTTTTCGGGGTCAGGAGTGAGTTCTTCGCCTCCGGGCGCCTGGACAACCTGTCCGCCACGCACGCCGGGATCACGGCGCTGATCGCGCACGCTGACGCTTCCGACGGCGGTTCCGCCGTTCCCGGCGAATCCGCACCGATAGCGGTGCTCGCCGCGTTCGACCACGAGGAAATCGGTTCCGCGTCCCGATCCGGGGCATGCGGTCCGGCCCTGGAAGACATCCTGGTCCGGATCTCGGACGGACTGGGCGCCTCGGCGAGCCAGCGGCGTCAGGCGTTCGCGGCGTCGTTCTGTGTTTCCGCCGATGCGGGCCACGCCGTCCACCCCAACTACGCCGAACGGCACGACCCCGTCAACCGTCCCGTCCTCACCGGCGGTCCGCTGCTCAAGATCAACGCCAACCAGCGGTACGCCACCGACGCCGCCGGGGCCGCCCTCTGGGCGCGGCTGTGCGGTGAGGCGGGGGTTCCCTTCCAGGAGTTTGTCTCCAACAACGTGATGCCGTGCGGTTCCACGATCGGACCGCTGACGGCCACCCGGCTGGGCATCAGGACCGTGGACGTGGGCGTTCCCCTGCTGTCGATGCACTCGGCCAGGGAGCTCTGCGGCGTCGAGGACCCGCACCGCCTAGCCCGGGTGACCGAGCTGTTCTTTGGAGCTGTGGCGCGCGCCTAGTTCGCAGGCGATAGATTTCCGCGCCGTTACAAAAGTGCCCGTCAGGCAACGTTTGTCGCCTAATATGGTGCATGGCTGGAAATATGCCCGTTTTCGGGTGCCATAAACTGTGTGTTTGCACAGCCCGAAGTAACCCGTGGCTCCCTTAGGGTGAAACGCACAATGTGGTCTTCGGCACAGACTTCGCCGCCCGGCCACCCCCACAAAACCTGCAATCAAAACAAGGATGGCGCAGCCATGCACGCAGACCAACAACTGTCGAAATCCCTAAAGCCCCGGCACCTGTCGATGATCGCCATCGCCGGCGTCATCGGTGCCGGCCTGTTCGTCGGCTCCGGCGCGGCCATCCAGCAGGCCGGTCCCGGCATCCTGCTGGCCTACATGGCCGCAGGCATCGTGGTCATCCTGGTCATGCGGATGCTTGGCGAGATGGCGGCCGCTAACCCCGAAACCGGATCCTTCTCCACCTACGCGGACAAGGCGCTGGGCCGCTGGGCCGGTTTCAGCATCGGCTGGCTCTACGCGTGGTTCTGGATCATCGTGCTGGGCATCGAAGCCACGGCCGGCGCCGCGATCATGCACCGCTGGGTGCCCGGCATCGACCAGTGGGTCTGGGCCCTGGCGCTCATGGTCCTGCTCACGCTGACCAACCTGGGCTCGGTGAAGTCCTACGGGGAGTTCGAGTTCTGGTTCGCTTCCATCAAGGTCACGGCCATCATCCTGTTCCTCCTTTTCGGCGTCGCAGCGATCCTCGGCCTGGTTCCGGGTGTTCCGGCACCGGGCCTGAGCAATCTGACGGGCAACGGCGGCTTCCTGCCCAACGGCCCGGGAGCCGTCCTGGCCGGAATCCTCGTGGTGGTCTTCGCGTTCTTCGGGGCTGAAATCGCCACCATCGCTGCCGGTGAGTCGGAAAACCCGGTGGAGGCGGTCAAGAAGGCCGTCCGGTCCACCGTCTGGCGCATCCTCGTCTTCTACATCGGCTCCATCGCAATTGTTGTCACGCTGCTCCCCTGGAACTCCGCGAACGTGGCCAAGAGCCCGTACGTGGCCGTCATCGAGCTGTTCGGCATCCCAGGCGCGGGCACCATCATGGACATCGTGGTGCTGACTTCGGTGCTGTCCTGCCTGAACTCGGGCCTCTACACAGCCAGCCGCATGCTGTTCTCACTGTCACAGCGCGGCGACGCCCCCAAGTCCTGGACCCGCATCTCCAAGCGCGGGGTGCCCGCCGCGGCGGTGCTGGCCTCCACCGTGGTCGGCTTCGTCACCGTGGGGCTCAACTACATCGCCCCGGACACCGTCTTCCTGTTCCTGGTCAACACCTCCGGTGCCATCGCGCTGTTTGTCTGGCTGGTCATTGCCGCGTCCCAGCTGGTGCTGCGCCGCCGGATGGGGGCCGCGGCCAAGGACCTCACGCTGAAGATGTGGTTCTTCCCCTACCTCACCTGGCTGGCGATTGGCAGCATCGTGGCGCTCGTTATCGGCATGGTGATCCTGGAGTCCACCCGCGAGTCGCTCCTGCTCTCCGTGGCCCTGGCGGTCGTGGTGGTCGGCATCGGTGTGTGGCGCTACCGCAAGGGCGGACCGGGGCGGGCTGAGGCGACGGCCGCTTCGGCAACACCCGCCGAAACCGCAGACGCAGGCGTGGGGTCCGGCCCGGCGTCGTAATTCCCTCATCCTTCCCTTTTGAACCATCCGCCCGGTTGGCCGCAACGGCCTGGCCGGGCGGATGGTTTTTGTGTCGGGTCAGCCCTGCCGGGGGGCGAACATGATGACGGCGACGCCAACGAGGCAGACGGCGGCGCCGATGAGGTCCCAGCGGTCGGGCCGGAAGCCGTCCAGAAGCATGCCCCACACCAGGGAACCGACGATGAAGACCCCGCCGTACGCCGCGAGGACCCGGCCGAAGTGGGCGTCAGGCTGGAAGGCGGCCACGAAACCGTAGAGCCCCAGCGCCACAATCCCGAGTCCGGCCCACCACCACGCCTTGTCCTCCCGCACGGCCTGCCAGATCAGCCAGGCCCCGCCGATCTCGGCCACCGCGGCAAGGGTGAAAAGGAGCACGGATTTCAGAATCGTCATGGCTCCAGTATTCCGCCGGTTTTCCACATAGCCGGGGCGGCGCTTCCGGCCCGCCAGGGGGGCCAGTAGCCTAGGAGCTGTCCGAATCGTGGAATTCCTCCCCGATGCACTAAGATAGTGAAGTCTGTGCTGCGCCCTGGTCCATTTTTGGATGCGGGTGTGCACGGCATCGCAAATGAACCTCCTGTTACGGAAATACCGTAACCGCTTAGCCCAAAGGAGGTGGGTTCACATATGCGTCCTTACGAATTGATGGTAATCATCGACCCCGAGGTCGAAGAGCGTACCGTAGAGCCGTCGCTTCAGAAGTTCCTGAACGTCATCACCAACGATGGTGGAACCATCGAAAAGGTTGACATCTGGGGCCGTCGCCGTCTGGCTTACGACATCAAGAAGAAGTCCGAAGGTATCTACGCCGTGGTGAACTTCACCGCGACGCCGGCTACCGCCAAGGAACTTGACCGCCAGCTGGGTCTCAACGAGACCATCATGCGCACCAAGATCATCCGCCCCGAAGAGCAGAAGGTTGTTGCTGAGTAATATCAGCTCCCAATTTTCATTCTTTACCCCGCAGGAACGAACAAGGAGGCAGTAGATGGCAGGCGAAACCACTATTACGGTCATCGGTAATCTCACCAATGACCCCGAACTGAGGTTCACACCGTCAGGTTCGGCAGTAGCGAACTTCACCATCGCGTCCACGCCTCGCACCTTCGACCGCCAGTCCAATGAGTGGAAGGACGGGGAAACCCTGTTCCTCCGTGCTTCGGTCTGGCGCGAGGCAGCAGAAAACGTCGCCGAGTCCCTCACCAAGGGCACTCGCGTGATTGTTTCCGGCCGTCTGAAGAGCCGTTCCTACGAAACAAAAGAAGGCGAGAAGCGCACCGTTATCGAGCTCGAAGTCGACGAAATCGGCCCGAGCCTGCGTTACGCGAATGCCAAAGTCAACCGCACCCAGCGCTCCGGCGGCCAGGGCGGTTTCGGCGGCGGCAACAGCGGCGGATTCGGTGGCGGTGGATTCGGTGGCGGCCAGGGTGCAAACCAGGGCGGCAACACCGGAGGAAACTGGGGCGGCAACCAGCAGCCCGCAGCGCAGGATGACCCCTGGGCCACGCCCGGAGTCAGCAATGCGGGCGGCGGCTGGGGGAACGGCCCGGATTCCGAACCTCCCTTCTAAAACACAAACAAAGGTCCGGCGCAGCAGCGCCAAAGCGTTCCCTGTGGCACGCTCTGCGCACGCCGCGGTCGGACCACCACCATCCCGTGGATCACGATTCACGGGCTCCCTAGAATAGGAGCTCCACGATGGCTAAGGCTGAACTCCGTAAGCCCAAACCAAAGTCCAACCCCTTGAAGGCCGCTGACATCACCGTCATCGACTACAAGGACGTAGCATTGCTGCGCAAGTTCATCTCCGACCGCGGAAAGATCCGCGCCCGTCGCGTCACTGGCGTCACGGTGCAGGAGCAGCGCAAGATCGCCCAGGCAATCAAGAACGCCCGCGAAGTTGCCCTGCTGCCCTACTCCGGCGCTGGCCGGGGCTAAGGAAAGGGATTAACTAACATGGCAAAGCTCATTCTGACCCACGAAGTAACCGGTCTCGGTGCTGCTGGCGACGTTGTCGAGGTCAAGGACGGTTACGCACGTAACTACCTGCTGCCCCGCGGTTTCGCCCTGACCTGGTCCAAGGGCGGCGAGAAGCAGGTTGAGTCCATCAAGGCTGCCCGCACTGCCCGCGAGCACGCTTCCCTGGAAGATGCTCAGAAGCAGGCCGCCGCTCTGTCCGCCAAGCCGGTCAAGCTGGTTGTCAAGGCCGGCGAAAGCGGCCGCCTGTTCGGCACGGTCAAGCAGGCCGACGTCGCCGACGCTGTTGAGGCCGCAGGCCTGGGCAGCATCGACAAGCGCAAGGTTGAACTGCCGGCTCACATCAAGTCGGTCGGTTCCTACCAGGCCAACGTCCGTCTGCACGACGACGTTGCCGCTGTGATCGAACTCGACGTAGTCGCAGGCAAGTAGCAGGTCCGGCTTTCGCCGGATCTGCTCCGCAGTCCTGAACTGCTGACGGCCCCCGCCGTCGGATTCCTCCGGGAAGCCGACGGCGGGGGCTTCGTCGTTCCCGCCACTTCCCCGCCGGCTTCCTACCGGCGGTGCAGAACGGTGGTGCCGTAGCGGTAGCCGAGGCTGATCAGTTCGGCCAGCACGGCTTCATCGACGTCGGCGAGCCTGTTGATGTAGAGGCAGCCGGCGCCGGTCTTGTGCTTGCCCAGACGCTCGAGCAGTTCAGCCGCCTCCGGCGCATTGGTCAGGCCGTACAGCGAGAGGCTGGCCTTGCGGGGCGAAAACCCCACCGCTGCTGTGTCCCCCTCCCGCCCGGTGGCGTACTTGTAGTGCACCCTGCCGAACCCGACGATGGTGGGACCCCACATCTCCGGTTCCTGGCCCGTCAGTTCCGCCATGAGGGTACGGAGGCTCGCGCCGTCCTGCCGGCGCACGGGGTGCTCCACGGCTGCGATGAAGTCATCCGCCGAAACGCCTGTCACCTGTGTCTTGTTCTCCGCCATGGACGCAGTGTACTGAACCGGGTGCCGGGCGGCGGAATAAACGCCGCTGCTGCCGGGTTGAGCGAATAGATGCATATGCATATACAGCGCCAAACAGAGGAGACCGCCATGGAGACCCGCCGCATAACCGTTCTGTCCGCCGGCCTGGGAGTGCCGTCGTCGAGCCGCCTGCTGGCCGACCAGCTGGCCGCCGCCGCCACCCGGGAGCTGACGGCCGCCGGTTACGAGGTGGTCACCGACGTCGTTGAGCTTCGCGACCTGGCCGTGGACATCGCCAACAACTTCGTCACGGGCTTTGCCCCGCCCCGGCTGGCGGAAGTGATCGCCGGCGTCGAGGCCTCCGACGGCATCATCGCGGTCTCACCGGTGTTCAGCGCGTCCTACAGTGGTTTGTTCAAGTCCTTCATTGACGTGCTTGACCCCAAGTCGCTGGACGGCAAAGCGGCGCTGCTGGGGGCCACCGGCGGAACGGACCGCCACCAGATGGTGCTGGACCACGCGATGCGCCCGTTGTTCAGCTACCTGCGCACGCGCACGGCCGCCACTGCCGTCTTTGCCGGCCCCCAGGACTGGGGAAACACGGACGACGGCGGAACGCCTCTTTCGGTGCGGATCGAACGGGCGGCGGCAGAGTTCAGCCGCCTCCTGGAAGGGGACCAGCCGGGCCGCAAACCGGCCCTGGCGGAGTCTCTGCCCTTCGAGCAGCTGTTGGCGGGCATCTCAGGCGGCCGGTAACGCGAACTAATCCCGGCACCCGCTCGTTGTGCCGGGCATGAAATGTCCCATTGATTCTTCGGACCTGGTCATGAGCGAACGCAGCGGGGTCGAAATTGACTACTGCCCGCAGTGCCGGGGTGTATGGCTGGACCGCGGCGAACTGGACAAGATCATCGACCGGGTCAACACGGGGGTGCCGGCTGCACCCCCGGCGCCCGTTCCTCCCGCTCCGGCGTCACCTGCCCCCGGCATGGTTCCTCCGCCGCTGTACCGCGACTTCGACCCCGGCGTGAACAGCCGCGCTACGACGACCGCAGTTACGGCAAGGGATACGACCGCGATTATGACCGCCGCCGCAACAAGAAGAAGGAAGGCTGGCTGGGGGACCTTTTCGACTTCTAGCCGGCTGCGGCCGCGGTAGCGAGCCGCGACGGTTGGGCGCGGCGGTCAGTCGTCCAGCAGGGCGATGAATTCGCGCGCCTGCTTCATGGTGATGTCCGAGTGCCGGGTCAGCGCGGTGGCGGCTGCTTCGATGTTGCCGCTCTTGGCGAGCGTGCGGATGCGGCCGTAGATCTCGTCATTGAGCATGTTGCTGCTGACCTCCCGGGTCACATCGCCTTTGCTGGCGATGGCCCGGTACCGGTATGGGAAGCGCTGCGGCGGCTCGTCGTCGTCCTCGGGTTCGCTGGGCTCCTGTGCCGGGGAGCGGAAAGGCTGCGGGTGGGCTGCCAGCGCCGCCACCGCGTCCCGCGATGCGCGCAGGCCCTGCCCCGACACCTCGTAGTACAGCTTGATCGCGGCCATGGCCTGGCCCTGCGCGATGAGGGCATACAGCCGCCGGTGTTCGTCCTCGGACAGCTTGGCTGCGGCTTCCCTTGCCAGCTCTGCTGACTCTGCAGGCGGTTTGGCCGGCTCCCTGACCGTACGGCGGCGGCGGCTCAATGCACGTGCCGCCAGGGCCACGGCGACAGCCACGGCCACGAGGATCAGGAAGGGGATCAGGAGCGATTCCATGGTTACAGCCGATCTACATATTGCTTGGCGGTCAAAAGGTTGGAGTGGGTGGCCTGGCGCAAAAGCCTGATGGCCTCGAGCTTCTGCCCATTGCGCACCAATGTCTGTAGCTGTAGCGCCAGCTGCGGGGTCAGCATGGTCCCGGGCGAAGGCGCCGGATGATGCTCATGCTGCTGGATCTGCTGCTGCCGGTTCTGGCTCGGCAGGGCCGCCGCCTCCATGCGTGCCCGGGCCGCCAGGGCCGCCTGAACCTGGGCTGCGTAGTGGGCTTGGGAACGCCGGGCCAGCTCCAGCTGGTAGCGGTCTGCGTCGGACATTCCTCCGTCACGCGGCTTCAGTGCCGTGGCAAATGCCCAGAGGGTTGCGGCGAGGACAAGGGCAGGAACCAAGACTGTCAGAACGTCGCCCATACCTAGAGCTTAACGCCACATCCGCGTTATCCACAGCATATGCCCGGCCGCGCATGGGGCGGGCGGGCGGTGACGCGGGTTGGGGCCCCCGGAGGAAAGATTCCTCGGGATGGCATGCATGAAGCCGGGCCCCGTGCATATGCCGGTGATGCCCATCACAAAGTGGGAATGTACGCGGCAAAATCGCCCTCCGAGGGCGGAATTACCCGCCGGTATCCCCAGCTGACGGTTAAGGCTGTGGATGAAGGTTTCGGCAAAAATTAAACTTGTCCACAGCAGGAATCCGGTGTTTTCGCAGGTCAGCGGCCATATATGCCGAAAAGAAAATTTGTATCCACAGCTTTGCCCACAGACTGTGCACAAGCAGCAGTATCTTGTGCACACGTTATCCACAGAGGTGCGGAACTGCGGGCTTTGTGAGTGGCCAGCTGGGCGCTAACGTTGCGGAGACACCCCATTCGGGTGGGTTTTCCCTTCTGGCCTGAAGGCCGGAGCGGGCGGTTGCCCGGACTCCGGGAGCTTCGTGCTGCCCTGTGGAAAACCTGTGGATGAGGCGTCGCCGGGGGTCAACAGCCCGGACCGAAAAATGTCAGGGCCTGCTGGTGTAGTTGCATTAGCCCGGGCAGCAGTTTAGCTGCGCGATCTACCCACGGCACACGGCACACGCGCCGCAGTCCTCCTGCACGGACTGCGGACACAATGGAGGACGGCAGCTTTGTCAGTTACGCACCTGGACTCAATCGAAGGTACCCGCGAATCCGAAGGCAGCCGTAAACCTCCCCAGGACATCCCCGCCGAACAGTCCGTCCTGGGCGGCATGATGCTCTCCAAGGACGCCATTGCGGACGTCGTCGAGATCCTGCGCGGGCAGGACTTCTACCGCCCCGCCCACGAAACCATTTACGAGGCCGTCATCGACCTCTACGGCCGCGGCGAACCCGCGGATGCCGTCACGGTGTCCGATGAACTGACCAAGCGCGGCGAGATCAACAGGATCGGCGGTCCCGCCTACCTCCACGAGCTCATTCAGACGGTGCCCACGGCCGCCAATGCAGGTTACTACGCGGAGATCGTGGCCGAGCGCGCCGTGCTCCGGCGGCTGGTCAACGCCGGCACCAAGATCGTGCAGCTCGGCTACGGGCAGGACGGCGAGGTGGAAGACCTGGTCAACCAGGCCCAGGCGGAGGTCTATGCGGTCGCCGAGCGCCGGACGGCGGAAGACTACGTTGTCCTCAAGGACGTCATGGAGTCCACCGTGGATGAGATCGAGGCGTCCGGCCAC
The DNA here is from genome assembly GCF_042674585.1 of Arthrobacter sp. NPDC057013. Lineage (NCBI taxonomy): Bacteria > Bacillati > Actinomycetota > Actinomycetes > Micrococcales > Micrococcaceae > Arthrobacter > Arthrobacter sp. NPDC057013. Next base: position 38,593 of record NZ_JBHUSE010000016.1, on the reverse strand, counting down.
CGCGGCGAAGGCATGGTGGGCGTCCCCACGGGCTTCTATGAGCTGGACGAGCTGACACACGGGCTGCATCCGGGCCAGATGATCGTCATCGCCGCCCGGCCTGCGGTGGGCAAGTCCACCTTCGCGCTGGACTTTGCACGCTCCGCCGCCATCAAGAACAACCTGAGTACGGTGATGTTCTCCCTGGAAATGGGGCGCAACGAGATCGCGATGCGTCTCCTGTCGGCCGAGGCCACTATCGGCCTGCAGGACCTCCGCAAGGGCACCATCAAGGATGAGCAGTGGTCCAAGATCGCCACGACCATGGGGCGGATGAATGATGCCCCGCTGTTCATCGACGACAGTCCCAACATGTCCCTCATGGAAATCAGAGCCAAGTGCCGACGCCTCAAGCAGCAGCACGACCTCAAGCTGGTGATCCTTGACTACCTGCAGCTCATGAGTTCGGGCAAGAAGGTGGAGTCCCGCCAGCAGGAAGTCTCCGAGTTCTCACGTGCTCTGAAGCTGCTCGCCAAGGAACTCCAGGTCCCGGTTATCGCGTTGTCGCAGCTGAACCGTGGTTCCGAGCAGCGCCAGGACAAGCGCCCCATGGTTTCCGACCTGCGTGAATCGGGGTCCATCGAGCAGGACGCCGACATGGTGATCCTGCTGCACCGCGAGGACGTGTACGACAAGGAGTCCCCGCGCGCCGGTGAAGCGGACATTCTCGTGGCGAAACACCGTAACGGCCCCACCAAGGACATCGTGGTTGCCTTCCAGGGCCATTACTCGCGGTTCGCCAACATGGCAGGGGATGCCGGCGCAGGCGGCGGCTTCTAGGCTGCGCCCGTGTTGCTAGCGCGGTTGTGACTGCAGCAGGTGGTTGGGCAGCCTGTTTCCCGGAGCTGCTGCCCGAATTTCCAGCAGCTCCCGTGCGTGGGCATGGAGCCTCTTGTCCTCCCCGGACACCGGGGTCCATGCAGGAATGGGGACCGAGGTCCCCTCGGCGTCACGGGCAACCATTACCGTGAGGCAGTACGTGGTGAGGTTCAGTTCCCGGCCCTTGGGGTCTCCTGAGCGGACGTGTACCGCAATGTGCATGCCCTTGGTGCCCGTGTAGACCAGCCGGGCCTCCACCTCCACTACGTGGCCGATCAGCAGCGGCCGGTAGAACCGGACTCCGCCGGAGAAGACAGCCACCGTGTCCCGGCCGCAATAGCGCGAAGCGCAGACATATGCGGCCTCGTCGATCCATTTCATGACGATGCCGCCGTGGACTTTGCCGCCCCAGTTCACGTCGGTGGGCGCGGCCATGAACCGCAGGACGACGCGCTCGGCTGTGCCGGCGTCGGTATATTCCTGTGCGCTCATGGCTTTGACGATCTGTTCGCGGATCCCGATCCGGGCCAGGGCGTGGTCCCGCTCTTCCAGTTCCGCCGCCGTCACCGGCTCGAACTGCTTCACCGGGACGGGTTTCCCGTCCTCGCCAACCGCCACAAAAATCACCATGCACTGGCTGCGCATGGTCGCTGGCCCGCCCTTGGGGTCCCCGGAGGAAACCACCGTCCGGATGTGCATGGAGGAGCGGCCCGTGTAGACGATGGTGGCGGTGACCTCGACCATGTCGCCGACATTCACCGGGTCTGCGAAGTGGATGTTCCCCACATAGGCCGTGACGCAGTAGGACTGGGCCCAGCCCACGGCGGCCGCGTAGGCCGCCTTGTCCACCCACTCGAGCACCGTTCCGGCGTCAACGGACCCGCTGTGGCCTACGTCCATGGGGGCGGCCAGGAAGCGGAGGGTTACTGAGTTGGCGGCAGTCTCGCTCATGGTCGCAGTTTACTGACCGCTGTCCCGGGGGCTGATCCCGGCCTTCACAAACGCAGGGATCGACGCCATAAGGCCGGCGAACCGGGCATTCGACGTCATGGCGGGTTGGCAAAGCACTAACGATAATGATTATCATTAGTGCCATGATGATGAGACGATCTTCCCACCGCAGCAGGACGCCGTATGGGGCGCCGCTGGCCGCGGCCTGCGGCGCCGCCCTGCTGCTCTCGGGTTGTGCCGCCGGCCCCGCGCAGAGTTCCACCCAAAGTTCCGCCAGCCCTTCCCAAGGGCCACAGGCCGCAGAACCTACCGAGCTTCGCGCTCCAAAACCCCGCCTGGCCTACACGTACGCCGGCGGTGTCGGAGTGCTGGATGCAGCCACCCTTGAACCGGCGGGAGACGTTGCGCTGGAGGGCTACAACCGCATTAACCCGGCCGGCGACAACCGCCACATCCTGGTGGCGGCGGGCGACTCGTTCCGCATCCTCGATGCCGGAACCTGGACCGAGCGGCACGGCGACCACGGGCATTCCTACGCGGCCCAGCCCGCGCTGACGGAGCACGCGTTCGGGGCCAGCAAACCGGGCCACGTGGTGCGGCACGCCGGCAGGACCGTTCTGTTCAGTGACGGGTCCGGCAAGGTGGAGTCGTTCGAGTCGGCCGCCCTCGGAGCACTTGCCGAAGACGGCCTTCCGAAGACGGCAACGTACACGGCACCGGAGGCCCACCATGGCGTGGCGGTGGAGCTGGAGGACGGCAAGCTGCTGGTGACCGTGGGCAATGAGAACGCCCGCAATGCCGTGGCACTCCTGGGCCCGGCTGCTTCTTCCGGGGGAGATGCTTCTTCCGGCACGGCTGGCCTGGGCCGCAAGGAGATCCTCCGAAGCCAGGACTGCCCCGGCGTCCACGGTGAGGCGGTGGCCGGCGAAAGCACCGTGACCTTCGGGTGTGAGGACGGAATGGTGGTATTCAAGGAGGGCAAGTTCTCCAAGATCTCCAGTCCTGACCCCTATGGCCGGATGGGAAACCAGGCCGGTTCGCCGGTGTCGCCTGTGGTGCTCGGGGACTACAAGGTGGACAAGGACGCGGTTCTGGAGCGGCCCACACGGATTTCGCTGGTGAACACCGGCAGCAAAGCTCTGAAGCTGGTGGATCTTGGTACCAGCTATTCCTTCCGGTCGCTGGGGCGCGGGCCCTCCGGCGAAGCGCTGGTCCTCGGCACCGACGGCGCGCTCCATATCCTCAATCCGCTGACCGGCGCCACCGTGTCCACGGTGCCCGTCGTGCCGGCATGGCGGGAGCCCGAGGTGTGGCAGGATCCGCGGCCCACGTTGTATGTCCAGGGTTCCACCGCATATGTCACCGAGCCGGCAACCCGGAAGCTGCACGCCGTCGACCTGAAGGCGGGCAAGGTGGTCCGCACGGCAACGCTGGCCCACACGCCGGATGAACTGACCGGCGTCACCGGCTGAACAAACGACACGCTGAACAAAAGACACGCTGAACAAGCAACAAACGACGGCGGCCGCCCACCGGGCGCCGAAGCACCGGGCGAGCAGCCGCCGTCGTTGTTTTCCTGGTCAGTCGCCGCGTTGGAGCGGCGCTGCCCGGGAAGGTTACGCGAGAACCTTGAGCTTTGAGTCGCTGCGGCCGAACAGGGCGGCGTCCGCCGAGATGCGGCCCGCTCCGGCAAGGGCGATGGCCGCTGCTCCGGCTGCCAGCAGGAGGACCAGCTCGTAGCCGCCGGTGGCGACGAAAACTCCGGCGGAGGCGTGCACCAGGAAGAGGGCGCCCAGCATGTCCAGGGCGAGCAGGGCGGCGAAGATGCGGGTCAGGACGCCGAGGATGAGTGCGATGCCGCCCGCCAGTTCCAGGGTGGCGACGATCGGCGCGGCGACCTCAGCGGCCGGAACACCCATCTTGGCGAAGGATGCCTGCGTGCCGGCGATGGTGAATTCGCTGAACTTCTGCCAGCCGTGCGCGGCGAAGAGGAATCCGGCGATCACTCGCAGGATCGTCAGGGCTGTGGTGGTCTGGGTGGACTGGTTCATGGAGATTCTCACCGTTCGGATCGATTGGGGGGTTGTCTCTTTTGGGCGCGCGGTCCGGAGCCCGTCGGATGAAGCTTCCCTTCCACTGTCCCGAAGTTTTGTTGAAGTGTCAACTAATGTGTCGTGGTTATCTTTTATTTGCCGGTTAGGCTGAAACCGTGCCCCAATCGCCTTCCGCTACCGTTTCCACCCCAAAACCCGAGAGCCACGGCCGTGAAATCCTCCGGCTTGCCGTTCCGGCTTTTGGCGCGCTGATCGCCGAACCGCTCTTTCTGCTTGCCGACTCGGCGATCGTTGGGCACCTTGGCGTTGCCCAGCTGGCCGGGGTCGGGCTTGCCTCGGCGGTGCTGCATACGGCAGTTGGGCTGATGGTTTTCCTGGCCTACTCCACTACCCCGGCGGTGGCGCGGGCAGTAGGGGACGGCCAGCTTGGCAGGGCTCTGGCCGCCGGGCGCGACGGCGTCTGGCTCGCCCTGCTGTTGGGGACCGTGCTGGCGCTGGCAGGGTTCCTTGCCGCAGAGCCGCTGATCGGGCTCATGGGGCCGGGCCCCGAGATCCGCATGTTCGCCGTCGATTACCTGCGCTGGTCCATGCCCGGGCTGGTAGCGATGCTGCTGATCTTCGCCGGCACCGGCGTGCTCAGGGGGCTGCAGGACACCCGGACACCGCTGGTGGTGGCGACGGCGGGATTCACGCTGAACATCGTGCTGAACCTGGCGCTGGTTTACGGTCTTGGCCTGTCTGTGGTCGGGTCGGCCGTGGGAACGAGCATCGCGCAGTGGGCCATGGCCGCGGTGTATCTGGTGATGGTGCAGCGAAACGCCCGTCGTCACGGCGTTAGCCTGCTGCCCGACTGGCACGGCATCCGGGCCATGACCAAGGTGGGCTCCTGGCTCATGCTGCGGACCCTGAGCCTGCGTACCGCCATCCTCGCCACCGTCCTCGTGGTCACAGCCCAGGGTGCCGTGAACCTCGCTGCCCACCAGCTCGCCATGACGGTGTTCACCTTCCTCGCCTTCGCACTGGACGCCCTGGCCATCGCCGCGCAGGCGCTGATCGGCAAGGAGCTGGGGGCCTCCAATCCCGGAAAAGCCAGGATTCTGACCCGGACCATGATCCGCTGGGGTGCCGGCTTCGGTGTGGCCACCGGCGTGCTGCTGGCCCTGGTGGCCCCGTTCGCCGGTGCCCTCTTCACGTCCGACGCCGGCGTCCAGTCAGTGCTGACCGCGGCCCTCTGGGTACTTGCCGCGGGCCAGCCCCTGGCCGGGTACGTTTTCGTGCTCGACGGGGTACTGATCGGCGCCGGTGACGCGAAGTATCTGGCGATTGCCGGCGTCGTAAATCTTGCGGTGTACCTTCCGCTGCTGCTGGCGGTTCCGCTGGCCGGGGCCGGCGGCGCGGCGGCACTGGTTTGGGTGTGGGCGGCTTTTTCCCTAGGCTACATGACTGCCCGCGCCGTAACGCTGGGGCTGCGGGCCAGGACGGACCGCTGGATGGTGCTCGGGTCCTAGCCTGTTGCCCGGATTCGCCGGCACAGGCCGGCGCACTAAACTGGAGCGGTGACTTCCCCCGCAACCCCTGCTCAGTCCGACGTGCCTGCCCCTTCGGCGGAGCTGTGGAAACCTGCCCTGCTGCGGGCCGCTGCCGCGCTGGTGTTCGGCGCCGTGACAGTGTTCTGGGCGGCACCTTCGGTGACCGGCATGTCGCTGACGGGCGGGGTGTATCTGCTGGCCACAGGCCTGATCCTGCTGTGGGGCATTCCGCTGGCCGGTTTCCGCCGTGACGCTCCGGCCGGCCGGGTTCCGTCCGCCGGCGGAGCGGCCCTCACCGGTGCCGGCGTGGCCCTGCTGTTTTTGCCGGGCAGTCTGGTGTTCGCCGTGATCGGCGCCCTGGGGCTGGCCGCGGCGTCAGCAGCCGAGCTGTGGCTGGGCATCAGGTTCCGCGGACGGCATGTCCTGGCCCGTGACTGGCTGGCCTCCGGCGTCATCGGGCTGGGCACGGCCGGCACACTGCCGTTCTTCGTGGACCTTGGCCCGCACGCGCTGCTGGGGGTTGCCGGCGGCGGGGCCATCATCTCCGGCGTGCTTTGGATCCTGGCAGGCCTGTCGCTCCGGCATGATGCGCGGACGGACGCGTCAAAGGCCGTAAACTAGTACCAAGGGTTCTACTCGTTGTAGAACAGCCGTTGGCTGCCAGCAGCCCTTCAGGACCAGCACACAGCACAGCGGGCAGGCCGCATTGCGCCGCCCGCACGGGAGGAATCACCTTGGCACACCAGAAACCAGGAGAACCGCGCAATCTGCGGACCTCGGTCAAGGGACCCCTGATGTTCTCCGCCTTCTGGGCTGTGGTCGCTTTCTTCGCGGTACTGATCTTCGCCTCCGGCGGCAGCGCCCGGTCCCCGCGGTTCGACCTGGCGTTCACCGGCGCCGGCATCGCCTTCATTGTCACCCTGGTCATCGCCGCGATGCTGTCCATGAGCTACAAGGACAACGCCGCCCACCTGGGTAAGGGCTCGGGCATCAACCTGAGCTCGGCACGGAAGCCCTCACAGGGGCACGGCGGTCAGGGAACCCCGGGCCGCCCGGATGCCCCGGGCACTTCGGATTCGGCCGGAACCGGTGAGTCCGGGCCCGACGGCGGAGCCTCCTAGCGCCCGACGGCCAGTTGCCACCGGCGCCGGTTACCCTCCGCCGGCGCTGTTCATTCTCCGCTGGCGCGGCGTGCCCGGTAGGCCGCCACATGCGCCCGGTTGGCGCAGTTTCCCGTGTCGCAGTATCTCTTGGACCGGTTGCGGCTGAGGTCGAGTACCGCCGCGTCGCAGTCATCGGCTGCGCACACGAGCATGCGGTCCATCTCCTTGCTGCGGATCACGTCCACGAGCGCCATGGCCGCTTCCGTGCCCATCCTGTCCGCCAGCGGGGCATCGTGCGTGGTGGCGTGGAGATGCCAGTCCCACTGGTCGTGCTTGAGCAGCTGGGGGAGCGCCTGGGCCTCGCGCAACAGGCGGTTCACGCCGGCCACGGCCGTATCCTCATCCGCCGTCCACAGGGCAGCCAGCACCGCCCGCAGTGAGTGGATGCTGGCCAGTTCGGCGGCGTCATGGGTGCGGGAACCGGTGAAGCCCTCCTGCCGCAGGAACTCGTCCAAAGCCTCCACGGTGGGCAGGTTTTCCTCGCCGTTGGCGGCCGAGTTGATGAGGTTCACCACAAAGCGCAGCGAGACTTCCGTGTCAGGGGCAAAGACCACCTTGACTCCTTACAGTGCCGGGGCGTAGTGTCAGGACCAATACCCCACTTTACTCCTGACGGGAGGCGTCCGTGCCCGTATCGAACAACCGCGCCGAAACGGCCCTAACTTCGGTGGCGCCGGCTCCGGCGCGGCTTCCGGCCCCGGTTGCGGCTCCGGCTCCCGGGCAGGCCCGCCCGCCGGCTGAGGCTGCCGCTCCCGTTGCCCCTTCCGTTGAGGCCACGGCGAAGGTCACCGGCTTCGTTGCGTCAGGATTGGGTGTCGCCCTCTTTTCGTCCGCGATCTTCGGGCTTTCCGGCTCCTTTGCCAAGGCGCTGCTGGAAACCGGCTGGACTCCCGGGGCCGCCGTCACCGCCCGGCTGACAGGCGCCGCGCTCATCCTCGCCGTCCCCGCTGTGCTGGCGCTTCGGGGCCGGTGGCACCAGCTGCGGTCGAACTGGCTGACGATTGTGCTGTTTGGCCTGATCGGCGTCGCAGGCTGCCAGCTGTTCTACTTCAATGCCGTGGCCCGGCTGTCAGTTGGCGTGGCACTGCTGCTCGAATACCTCGGCCCGGTACTGATCGTGCTGTGGCTCTGGGTGGCCAGCCGGAAGCGGCCGCGCGCCCTCACCATCGCTGGGACGCTGCTGTCCCTGGGCGGCCTGGTCCTCGTCCTGGACCTCACAGGGGAGGTGAAGGTGGACGCCGTCGGCGTGCTCTGGGGCCTTGCCGCAGCCGTCTGCCTTGCCATCTATTTCTTCCTCACGGCCAAGCAGAACGACACGCTGCCGCCCATCGTCCTCGCATCGGGCGGGCTTCTGACCGGCGCCGCGGTCATGTGGCTGATGGCGGCCACCGGCCTTCTGCCCATGGCCATGAGCACGGCCGACACCACACTCGGCCCATGGACCACGCCGTGGTGGGTTCCGCTCGGCGGCCTTGTGGTGCTGGCCACCGTCCTGGCCTACGTCTCAGGAATCATGGCTGCACGTGCGCTCGGCACCAAGGTGGCCTCATTCGTCTCCCTCACCGAGGTCCTGTTTGCCGTGATCTGGGCGTGGCTGTTGCTTGGCGAACTGCCCGGTGCCATCCAGCTCGCGGGCGGACTGCTGATCGTGGGCGGTGTGCTGTGTGTCCGGCTGGATGAGCTCCGGGGAGCCAAAGCCGCGGCCCCGGCAGCGGTGAGCGGACCGCTTGACCACGCGAACGACGTCGAACCCGTCCCCTAAGTCCTCAAGTAAGTCGTCAAAAGCGGACCAGTCTCCCCGACGCACCCCTTAAATGCCGGAGGGCCGGACGCACCATGCGTCCGGCCCTCCGGTGCTTCCCGGGTTAGCGGGAGGCTTCCTCCTGCTGGGAAGCGTTGCGGCTGGCCTGCTTGCCGGCCTCGTCCAGGGCCTGCGCCACCTTGGCCAGGGCTGCGGCGTGCTGGCCGTGCCACTCGCTGCGGAACTTGTCGGCGTCCGGGCCCTTCCAGTCGGTGCCCTCGAGCACCTTGGTCAGCAGGGACTTCTGCTTCTCGATTTCATTCGAACCAGCCTGGAGCTTGGTGCCCAAGTTCTTCAGCTGCGCAATGTCTGCACCCCAAATAGCCATTACATTTCTCCTTTAATCAACGGACCCGAACCAGTCGGCATCCCCAGCGGCCTCCGGCTCGTCCGGAAGATCCATTGCCTAAAAACTATCCCCGGCCCGAAAGGGTGTCGATGGGCAGCGCTCCCCATGGAGACCTCCCCATGGTCACGTGACCCGCCCGAAGCGGGCCCGGAAGGGTCGATCCTCGGCGTTCCAGAGCCTAGCATGGGGGTATGTGCCGGAATATCCGTACCCTCCACAACTACGAACCGCACGCCACGTCTGAGGAGATCCATGCCGCGGCGCTGCAGTACGTACGAAAAATCAGCGGCAGCACCAAGCCGTCCAAGGCCAACCAGGAGGCGTTCGAGCACGCCGTGCACGAGATAGCGCACGTGACCCAACACCTGCTCGAGTCGCTGGTGACGCACGCTCCCGCGAAGGACCGCGACGAGGAAGCTGCCAAGGCGAAGGCCCGGTCGGCCGTCCGCTTCGGGACGGCCTAGGACCCGGCCACCTGACCGGGTATTACCTGCCGAAGCGGCGCAGCCTGAGTGAGTTGGCCACCACCAGCACCGAACTCGCCGCCATGGCCACGCCTGCCACCATGGGATTGAGCAGGCCGAGGGCGGCCACCGGAATGCCCACCGCGTTGTAGAAGAAGGCCCAGAACAGGTTGGTCTTGATGGTGGTCAGCGTGCGCCGGGACAGCTCGATCGCGGTTGCCACTTGCCCGAGGTCGTTGCCCATCACGGTCAGGTCGGCGGCCTCGATCGCCACGTCCGTGCCGGAACCCATCGCGATTCCGAGGTCGGCCTGCGCCAGAGCCGCAGCGTCGTTCACGCCGTCGCCCGCCATGGCCACCGTCGCGCCGGATGCCTGGAGCCGGCGGACGGCTTCCACCTTGCCCTCGGGGAGCACTCCGGCGAAAACATCGTCGGCGGTGATTCCGACGGCGGCAGCCACCTGGGCGGCGACGGCAGCGTTGTCGCCCGTGAGCAGCATGGGCCGCAGGCCCAGGGCCTTGAGACGCGCGACGGCCGCGGCTGATCCCTCCTTGACCGTATCCCGCAGTTCGATGACGCCGGCCGCCTCGCCGTCCACGGCCACCCAGATGGCAGTTGCACCGGACTCTTCCGCGTCCCGGAGCACCTGCTCCTGCGCCGGCGTTATCCCGACTCCGTTCTCCAGCAGCCAGCCGCTGCGGCCGGCTGCGACGTGTTGGCCTTCAACGGTTCCCACGACTCCGCCGCCGGGGGCGGAACGGAAGCCGACGACGGCGGGCAGGCCGGCGCCGTCGTTCGCGTCAGTGGCGTTGTGGCCGGCGTACGACCGCTGGCCCGCAGCGGGCACGGCGGATTTTGCGGCGGCAGCGATCGCCACGGCGATCGGATGCTCCGACGCCGACTCCACCGCCCCGGCCAAGCGCAGGACGTCAGGGCCGCTGAACGGGGCAAACGCGGCCACGGCGTCCACGGACAGTTGCCCGCGGGTGACGGTTCCGGTCTTGTCCAGCAGGATGGTGTCCACGGTCCGGGTGTCCTCCAGGACCTGCGGACCCTTGATGAGGATGCCCAGTTGTGCGCCGCGGCCCGTGCCGGTCAGGAGGCCCACGGGGGTGGCCAGGCCAAGGGCACAGGGGCAGGCGATGACCAGCACGGCCACGGCGGCGGTGAAGGCCGCGCGGAGTTCGGGGCCCGTGATGTCCGGTCCGGCGGCAAGCAGCCAGCCGGCGAAGGTGAGGACGGCGATGGCCAGGACCACGGGCACGAAGACCGCGCTGATGCGGTCAGCCAGCCGGGCGATCGGCGCCTTGCCGGTCTGGGCCTGCGACACGAGCCGGCCCATCTGGGCCAGGGTGGTTTCGGCGCCGACGCGCGTGGCCCGGACCAGCATCCGGCCGGAGGTGTTGATGGTGGCGCCGGTGACAAGGCTGCCCGGCCCGACGTCCACGGGAACCGATTCGCCGGTGACCAGCGATGCGTCCACCGCCGAGATGCCGTCCACCACCACGCCGTCGGTGGCGATCTTCTCGCCCGGGCGGACCACGATCACGTCCCCGACAGCCAGCCGGTCCGCCGGGATCTTCACTTCGGCACCGTCCTGCAGGATGGAGGCGTCCTTGGCGCCGAGGTCCAGAAGGGCACGGAGCGCGTCGCCCGCCTTCGACTTGGCGTTCGCCTCCAGGAACCGGCCCAGCAGAAGGAACGTGGTGACCACGCTGGCCACCTCGAAGTAGAGGCCGCCGGAACCAGCACCGCCCATCTCTTCCATGCCGGGATGTTCGGTCAGGCGGGGAAAGGTAAGGAGCTGCCAGGCGGAGAACAGGTAGGCCGCGATCACGCCGAGTGACACCAGCGTGTCCATGGTGGAGGCGAAATGGCGGGCGTTGATGGCGGCCGCCCGGTGGAACGGCCACGCCGCCCAGCTGACCACGGGCAGCGCCAGGCCACCGGCCACCCAGCCCCAGCCGGGGAACTGGAACGCCGGGAACATCGAGATCAGGAACACCGGCACCGTCAGGACTGCCGCGGCGAACAGGCGCGGCTTGAGCTCAGAGGCCTTGCCGCCGTGGGCCATGTGGTCTTCGTGGTGCGCCGCACCGTCCTCCGGTTGACCACCCCGTTCCTCCGGCGGTCCGCCATGCTCCGCGTGCTCGCTCGTACCTCGCGTAGACGCACGCTCCCGCATACCGGCACCGCCGTGGCGGGTTGGTTCAGTGGGGTCGTCGTGGAGGGGTCGTTTGATTCGGGCTTTGTAGCCGGCTGAGGCTACTTGGTCTGTGATCTGCTGGTCCGTGATGGTGACCGGGGCTGTTACGTGGGCCGTTTCGAGGGGCAGGTTGACCGTGGCCTCAACGCCTTCGAGCTTGGCGAGCTTCTTTTCCACACGGTTCACGCATGACGCACAGGTCATGCCCTCAACGTCCAGTTCGATCACCCTGCGGGGGTTGCCTGCGGGAAGGTGTTCGGTGCCCATGGCTGGTCCTTCTCTGGAGGTGCTTTGTGCTCTGGTGCTGTGGTTTGGTGGCCCTGGTGCGGATGGAAGGCGGGCTTAGGCCTCGTTGGCCACCACCAGATAGCCCGCCTCAGCCACTGCCTCGCCGATTTCGGAGGGGGAGAGCTGCTGCGTGGAGGTGATGGTGACGGTGGTAATGCCGCCGGCTTTGAGATCGATGTCGATCTCCTCGACGCCGGCCAGCGCCTCGAGCTCTTCAGTGACGGCGGAGACACAGTGGCCGCAGGTCATGCCGGAGACGGAGACTTTGGTGGAGATGGTGCTCATTGCTGGCTCCTCGTTGCTGCGCTGGCTGGGTTGGCCAGCTTGGTGGGTGGTGGTTGTGCCGCTAGCGCAGCAGGCGCCCGATGGCACCTGCCGCCTCCTTGACCTTAACGTCGATGGCTTCAGCCCGGAGATCAGGGTCAGGTTCGGAGGCCGCCCCGACAACGCAGTGGCCGATGTGTTCCTCCACGAGGCCCAGGCTGACGGCGTGCAGGGCCTTGGTCACGGCCGCGACCTGCGTCAGGATGTCGATGCAGTACTTGTCCTCCTCGACCATCCGCGCGATTCCCCGGACCTGCCCCTCAATCCGCCGGAGCCGGCGCAGGTACGCGTCTTTGTCCCCCGTGTAGCCGTGCCGCGCGGATTCAGCAATCGCTTCTTCGTTGGACGCCGCTGGCGTCCGTCCTTGGGAAGTCTCCATGTCCTCAAGCTATACCCCTAGGGGGTATCCGTCAAGGAGTGGTGCGCGACGTCACAACAGTGGAAAGTTGAAGTTTTCGGGCAACAAAAAGCTCCGGAGCGCGTTATTGGGGGATACGCACTCCGGAGCAGTCTTTGGGAGGCCGTGGATCAGCCTGCCTGTTCAGCTTACTTGCCGGTAGCCACGTTGGCCACCACCTCGAATAAGTACTTTGACTTTACTTTTCCGACCGCTTCTGGCAGGCGTCTGACCCGCCTATTCCGGCTGGTCCTGATGCGCGGCCATTCGAAACGGAACCACCAGCACGGGCCGGCTCTGGTGGTGGGTAAGCCAGGCAGCCACCGAGCCGTTCAGGAGTTCCGTAATGCGGTGCCCGAAGCCGCGCTCCGGCGTTCCCACAATGATCATGGGAGCATTGACCTCCGAGGCCAGCCTGCCGAGCGCACGGGCTGGGTCGCCGGCCAGTGTGCGCAGGGTCCATGCCGGCCCGCCGTCCGGGACGGCCGAAGTGATGGCCGACTTCAGTTCGGCGGTAACGGAGCGGACGTCATCGTCGTCCCTGTCCGGGTGCAGGGAGAGGCGGTGCGCGGACCGCGCGGGATCCCACTCAACCAGGTAGCTCGCCTCATCCACGTAGGCGCAGAGCATCGGGGCGGACAGCTTCTGGGCCAGGCTGACGGCGGTCTTCAGGACCTCCGGATGCTGGCCGGGAACGGTGCCTACAAGGAGCGGAGGCGGGCCGCTAAAGTGCTCTGCATCCATAATCAATTGTGTGCCCGCGGCGTCAGGAAAAACCATAGCCGCACAGGGCCTTCGCCCAGCTCAGCGCCGGTTTTCAACCCCGCGGCGCGGCTGCTGGCGCAGGTGGAAGGGCGGTGATTTCTCCCTTGAATCCCGCGCCGGGTGAGCCTAGTTTGGAGACGTAGAAAGGCGGCGTCCGATGCAGATTCACATGTGGTGGCTTGATCTGGACCTGAAAAGCAAGGAGTGGCTTCGCGAGAACCTGCGGGCCGGCGACGTTCCGGTGTTCGTGATGGAGGGGATTGCCCAGGCTGGCGGCCCGCACCCGGACACCCCGCAGGCGGTCCTGACCGAAGCCGAGTGGGATTTCATCGAAACCCAGTCGGAGTTTGTGGACTGACTGGTTCGGCTGGACTGACCAGTTCCGCCGGTCTGACTGTCGCGGGCCCGCGCGCCGGTCATGCCGCGCGGACCACCGGCAGCTCATCCCAGTGGGTCGTGTAGCGCGGCGAACGCATGCCGCGCTTCATGCTCCAGTCCAGACCGCTCCTCAGGCCTGCGAACCCGAGCCCAATGGTGCCCCTGCCGTACTTCCGGCTGATCTGCTCAACCAGCGGGCCGATTCCGCGTTCCTCGTGCGGGTTGGTGAAGGGATCCAGTGGCTGCTGGTTGCCGGACGGCCGCAGGTCGGTGACCATGATGCCGGCCCGGGCGTATCTGACGCCGTCCAGGATGGCGGGAAGCAGGGCGTGGGCTGCCCTGGTGAGCAGCACCGGGTCGGCGGTGGGCATGGGCAGCGGCACGCAGACGGACGGAAACGACTTGTCCTTCGGGTTGTAGTGGGACGTGCCGGCGAACGCGGTGAGGACCTTGGCCTGAAGATTGTGCCGGGCGAGCCGCGCACTCGCCTGCTGCGCATAGACGCTCAGGACCTGGCGAAATTCGCGGACGGACGTCAGGGGAGTGGAAAACGAGCGGGAGAAGATCAGCTGGTCCCGGCCCACGCGTTCCTCCTCCAGGGGTATGCACGGCGTTCCGCGCAGCTCCAGTACCGTGCGCATCAGCACCACCGAAAAGCGGTCGCGCACCATCACCGGATCCGCCCGGCTGAGCTCCAGGATGGAGCAGATCCCCATGGCGTTCAGCCGTTTTTCCAGCCGGCCCGCCACGCCCCAGACCTCCGAGACCGCCAACCGGGACATAAGCAGTTCACGCGTCTCCGGGGCCATCGATTCCCAGCGGCACACCCCGTCAAGGGCGGCGTTATTCTTGGCCCACCGGTTGGCCAGTTTGGCCAGCGTCTTGGTGCCGGCGATGCCGACGCACACAGGCACCCCGACGTTGCGCCGGACCGCGGCCCTGATGGTCCGGCCAAGACCCATCACCTGTTCGGGGCTGCCCTTGATGCCAAGGAACGCCTCGTCGATGCTGTACACCTCGAGCCAGGCCGAGTAGCGTCCCAGCAGCTCCATGACCCGGGCGCTGATGTCGCCGTACAGTTCATGGTTGCTGGACCGGGCAACGAGGCCCCACTCCTTGGCCCGCGGGGCGATCTTGAACCACGGTTCACCGGTGCTGATCCCCAGGGCCTTGGCCTCCGGGCTGCGGGTCACGGCGCAGCCGTCGTTGTTGGAAAGCACCACCAGCGGCTTACCTTCGAGGGAGGGATCGAAGGCCCGCTCCGCGCTGGCGTAGAAGCAGTTCACATCCACCAGGGCTATCTGCTGCCGGGCCTCAGACATGATGCAGGCACCTCGTGGCCACGCCCCAAACGGTGAGGTCGGACAACGCAGGGACAACGATGTCCGGATACAGCGGGTTGGCCGCCTGGAGCACCACGCCGGCCGCGGTGATCTTCAAGCGCTTGATGGTGAGCTCGCCGTCCAGCACTGCCACCACCACGGATCCGTCGCGCGGTTCCAGCGCGCGGTTCACGATCAGTTCGTCGCCGTCGCTGATGCCGGCCTCTTCCATCGAGTCGCCGGACACCCGCACGATGTAGGTGCTGGTGATGTCCTGGATCAGGTGCTCGTTCAGGTCGATCCGGCCGTCAAAGTAGTCCTGGGCGGGGGACGGGAAGCCCGCCGCCACGGCCACGGGGGAGACCAGCACCAGCCGCAGGGAAAGTCCCGCCTCTATCACTCGGGGACCAATAATGACGCCCACAACACACCTTTTTTCGAATATATGTTCGATAGTTCAGTGTAGCCCCCGGGGCCGACAGAATGCAGCTGTGTGAGACAGCGGTTGTGTTCATCACACGTTCGTCGTGCCGTCTCCGTCACAGCGGGTCTCCGTCGCATACTGGTCTCATGGGGATGCAAGACGCAGGAGGATCAGTGGTGGAAACCTTGAAGAGGGTGGTGCGGAACGAGTACTTTCCGGCAGCGGCCGTGCTGACGCTGGTGGTGCTCTTCTGGGTTGCAGGCCTGTTTGGCGGCCTCTCGCTGCTGAGCCGGAGCCAGCCCCCGATTGCCACGCTCACCTGGCTGCTGTTCGTTTACGCCGCTGCCGTCCTCACGCCACTGGCCGGCATCCTGGCCGCGGCGGACCTGCTTCGCCGGTGGTGGCGAAACCGTCGCGCCGCGAAGGCGGGTACCGCCCAAAGCGGCACCCGCAATGGCGGCACGCCCAACGACGGCACCGCCAAGGACGGCGCGAAACTCGGGTCCTAGGCCCGGCCCAAGCAACGAATCCAGCCAAACCCATGGGGGCCAGAACCATTGCAGCCCCTCCGCGCGAGTGGTTGCATGGGGTTCATGAATGCCTCAAAGAGCTTCGTTTTAGCAATCGGGACCAAAAAAGGTCTCTGGCTGGCCACCAGCCAGGACCGGAAGCAGTGGTCCTTTTCCGGACCGCACTTCCTCATGAGCGAGATACCAAGCATCGGAATCGACACGCGGGACGGCCGCACGCGCATCATGGTGGGGGTGCGGTCCGAGCACTGGGGCCCGTACGTAGCCCACTCCGATGATCTCGGCGCCAGCTGGACCGAGCCCGAACAGGGCGCCATCAAGTTCCCCGAAGGCACCGACGCCGCCGTCGAACGCATCTGGCAGATCTACCCCGACGCCGAATCCCGCCCGGGCGTCGTCTGGGCCGGAGCGGAGCCGATTTCGGTATGGAAGTCGACCGACGGCGGCGAGCACTTTGAGCTGAACCGCGGACTCTGGGACCACCCGCACCGCAGCGAGTGGGGTGCCGGATACGGCGGCGCCGCCGCCCACTCGATCGTGGTCAACCCCTCCGGGGACAACGTCCACGTGGCCATGAGCACGGGAGGAGTGTACCGCTCACTCGACGGGGGGACGTCCTGGGAGCCGCGGAACAAAGGCATCTCCGCCTACTTCATGCCCGACCCCAACCCGGAATTCGGCCAGTGCGTGCACAAGATTGCGGCGGACGCCGCCGTCGAAGGCCGCCTTTACGCGCAGAACCACCACGGCGTGTACCGGACCGATGACAATGCCGAGAACTGGGAATCGATAGCGGAGGGCCTGCCAGCCGATTTTGGGTTCGTCATGCTGGCGCACCCCAGGCGTGCCGGCACGGCCTGGGTTGTTCCGTTGAAGGCCGACGGCGAACGCATCCCGCCGGACGGAAAGCTCGCCGTGCACCGTACGGACGACGCCGGCTCCACGTGGAAGCGCCTGGACTCCGGCCTGCCGCAGTCAGAGTTCAATGCCGTGCTCCGTGACGCGGCCGCCGTGGATTCTGCCGAACCCGCCGGGGTGTACTTCGGAACGCGCGGCGGCGTCGTGTACGCCAGTGCCGACGAGGGCGAAACCTTTGCGGAGGTGGCGTCCCACCTGCCGGATGTGTTGTGCATCCGCGCTGCCGTTGTGGCCGGGGCCCCGGTTGCCGCTGGGACCGGCGCATGAGGGTGTGCAGTGGCTGAGATCAGCGTGGTCCTTCCCAGCGTCCTCCAGCCGCTCGCCGGCGGGCAGTCCGTACTGACTACACCCGCCGACGGGGCGGTGACTGTGGGCTGGCTGCTGGATTCCGTGACCGGGACTTACCCGGTGCTCGCCAGGCGGCTGCGGGACGAGACCGGTGCACTCCGCCGCTACGTGAATATTTACGTGAACGGTGAGGAGGTCCGGCGTCTCCGCGGCCTGGAAACGGAAGTCTCCGCAGGCCAGGAAGTACTGATTATTCAGTCGGTGGCCGGCGGTTAGGCGGCTCAGGCGACGCGCCAAACGCTGCATTCGTCCGTATTGATGGCCTTGCGCATGCCCGTGTGATGATCCATGATCCACACGACGCCGATGCCCGGGGCTGTCTCCTGGACGCTGCCCCGGCGGATGATGACGTCGTCATAGCTGGGGCCCACTGACAGGCGGGCCTCGATCTCGTCGCCGCGATGCAGCTGGTCCAGGGCACGGACCCGGGTGATGTGGGGTTTTGCTTCCTTCAACATGGCGTGGCCTCCTGAGCTGGAGCTGGTGCCTGCAATTGCCGGCACAACCAGTGTCGCGCGGCATTGTTGCGCATGCGTTTCCTGCCCGTTAGCGCCCGGTTAGTTTCCGGCACCGAGTCGGTTTCCGCGCGGCATCGGCGCCCGGCCGGGCCACTTCCCTAAGCCGGGCCATTGACCGGCGATTCTTCTGGAACAAGACTTTCAGTGGGCCAGCAGTCCGCCACCGTCGACCAGGAGGAGTCAGCGATGACCACGCAGGAAACCGAGGCAGAGGCGGCCTACCGGGCCGGCAGGGAGTGGTTCAAGAGCGCGGTGGTCTACCAGATCTACCCGCGCAGCTTCGCTGACTCGGACGGCGACGGCATCGGCGACCTCCGCGGGATCATCGGCAAACTGGACTACCTGCAAAAGCTGGGGGTCGACGTCGTCTGGCTGTCCCCGGTATACCGCTCACCGCAGGATGACAACGGCTACGACATCAGCGACTACCGCGACATCGACCCCGTATTCGGCACCCTGGAGACCCTCGACGAACTGCTGGACGGCCTGCATTCGAGGGGCATGAAACTGGTGATGGACCTCGTGGTGAACCACACCTCGGACGAGCACCCGTGGTTCGCGGAATCCCGCTCCAGCAAGGACAACCCTAAGCGGGACTGGTACTGGTGGCGGCCGCCGCGCGAGGGTACGGAGCCCGGAACACCAGGGGCGGAACCCAACAACTGGGGCTCGGCCTTCTCGGGGCCGGCGTGGGAGTACGACGCGGAGACGGGGGAGTACTACCTGCACCTGTTCTCCCGGAAGCAGCCGGACCTCAACTGGGAGAACCCGGAGGTGCGGGCCGCCGTGTACGACATGATGAACTGGTGGCTGGACCGCGGCGTGGACGGCTTCCGGATGGACGTCATCAACTTCATCTCCAAACAGCAGTCGCTGCCGGACGGCCCGCAGGCCGAAGGCATGCTCTACGGCGACGGCGGCCCGCACTTCATCTGCGGCCCGCGCATCCACGAGTTCCTGCAGGAGATGCATGAGGAAGTCTTCGCGGGCCGCGACAAGGACCTGCTGACCGTGGGCGAGATGCCCGGCGTCACCGTCGGGGACGCGGCGCTGTTCACGGATCCCGCCCGCCGGGAGGTGGACATGGTGTTCCAGTTCGAACATGTGGCGCTGGACCAGGAGGGCGGCAACAAGTGGCGGCCCAAGAAGCTGCTCCTGACCGACCTCAAGAAATCCCTCGGCCGCTGGCAGGAGGGGCTCGCGGAGCGCGGCTGGAACAGCCTCTACTGGGGAAACCACGACCAGGCCCGGGCCGTCTCCCGGTTCGGTGACGACGGGCAGTACCGGGAAGTGTCGGCGAAGATGCTGGCAGCAGTCCTCCACCTGCACCGCGGCACGCCGTACGTTTACCAGGGCGAAGAGCTGGGCATGACCAACATGGCCTTCGGCGCCATCAGCGACTACCGCGATATTGAAGTCCTCAACCACCACCGCGAAGCCACCACGCACCTGGGCCACACTGACGCCGAGGTCCTCGCCGCCCTGGCGCCGCTGAACCGGGACAACGCCCGGACACCCGTGCAGTGGGACGCCAGCCGGCATGGCGGCTTCACCACTGGGGCGCCCTGGATTGCCGTGAACCCGAACGCCAACACCATCAACGCCGCCGCCCAGGTTGACGACCCCGGGTCCGTCTTCAGCTTCTACCGCAAAGTCATAGCCCTCCGGCACTCGGATCCCGTGGTTGCCTACGGGGATTTCCGCATGCTGCTGCCCGACGACGAACACATCTACGCGTTCACGCGCTCCCTTCCGGAGGCGGAACTGCTGGTGCTGGCCAACTTTTCGGGAACCGGCCGGACGTCCGGGGTCGACGATGGCGGCTGGGCTGATGGGGGAACTGCTGAGCTGGTGCTGGGCAATTACCCGCCGGACGCCGGCGAACGCCAGCCGTTCGACCTGCGCCCCTGGGAGGTGAAGGTGTTCCGCCGGAACCTTTAGTACGGCTCCGCGGCCGGCGCCGGAATTTCTATGGGACTACGGCGCCAGTCGGTCGCCAGGCCGGTGAACCCGGAACCAGCGGTAGCCGTACCGTCCCAGCTCAACGGTGAACCCGCCGTCGGCCTCCAACGGAACGTTCCCGCCGTCGAACAGGTCCAGCAAGATCGCGTCCCGGAACGCCCGCGGCTGGCTGTCTCCGGCCCCGACGTTCGCGGCGACCTTGACCGGCGCATCGCCGAAGTTGTGCAGCAGCACCACGGTGGCCTCCGCCGAGCGGCACCGGTGTGCAAACACGGCCGGCTCGGGCTGTTCGAGGATGGCGAACTCGCCCCAGCCCAGCTCCGGTGATTCGCGGTACCGCTGGATCAGCGTGGCCATGAAGTTCCACAGCGACTCCGGGTCCCGCTTGGCGCTCGCCGCGTTGACCTTCTCGGGACCGTACTCCCCGCGGGGCAGCGGGACCACCAGATCGGACACCTTGGCACTGGAGAAGCCGCCGTTCTTTTCATCGTTCCACTGCATGGGCGTGCGGACGGCGGCGCGGCCCTTCTGCCGCAGGTCCTCGCCCATGCCGATCTCCTCACCGTAGAAGAGCACCGGCGTGCCCGGCAGCGAGAACATCAGCGAGTAGACCATCCGGATCCTGTCGGCGTCGCCGCCCAGCATCGGCGGGAGCCGGCGCCGCAGACCCCGGCCGTACAGCTGCATGTTCTTGTCCGGCCCGAACGCGGCGAACACCTCCTCCCGTTCGCCGTCGCTGAGCTTGTCCAGCGTAAGTTCGTCATGGTTGCGCACGAACATGGCCCAGTGGTTGTCCGGATGCAGCCGCGGCCGGGTCTTCAGCGTCTCGGCCAGCGGCCGGGCGTCCTGCCTGGCCAGCGAGAGGTAGATGTGCTGCATGGACATGAAGTCGAACTGCATGTTCAGCTCATTGCCCTCGGCCCCGCCGAAATACTCCAGCTGGTCCTTGTACGGAAGGTTCACCTCGCCCAGCAGCACCGCGCCGCCATTGCGCCGGTTGACGAAGCTGCGCAGGGCGCTGAGGTAATCGTGCGGGTCGATGTTGGCCGCCTCGTCCTTGGGCGCGCCCCGGGTCTCCAGGAAAAACGGCACCGCATCCAGCCGGAACCCGTCCAGGCCGAGCTCCAGCCACAGGCCCATCGCCTTGGCGATCTCGTTGCGGACGTTGGGGTTGGTGACGTTGAGGTCCGGCTGGTGCTCCATGAACATGTGCAGGTACCACTCGCCGGTGGCGTCGTCCTGGGTCCAGATGGAGGTCTGCTCCCCCGGGAACACCACTTCGGAGGATGTGTCCGGCGGCGGATCGCTGCGCCACACGTAGTAGTCCCGGTACGGGTTGTCCACGGATTTGCGGGCCTCGACAAACCACGGATGCTGGTTGGAGGTGTGGTTGACCACGAAGTCCGCGATCACCCGGATGCCGCGGTCCTTCGCGGTGCGGATGAACTCCACGAAGTCACCCAGCGTACCGAAGCGTCGGTCGACGTCGAAGAAGTCGGTCACGTCGTAGCCGTCGTCCCGGTCCGGCGACGGGTAGAAGGGCATGAGCCAGATGCAGTTCACGCCCAGCGCCGCCAGGTAGTCCACGCGCTGGGTCAGGCCGCCGAAGTCCCCGGTGCCGTCGCCGTCGCGGTCAAAGAACGTCTCCACGTCCAGGCAGTAGATGACGGCGGTCTTCCACCACAGGTCAGATGTCTCGGCGATGTTCATGCCACCGGCACCTTCCGCAGCTGCGGCAGGACACTGTCCGCGAAGGCGTCGATGAACGGCGCCTGCTCCTGCCCCACAAAGTGCAGGTACAGCTCGTCGAAGCCGAGGTCCAGATACTCGCCCAGCCACTGCACGTGGCGGTCCAGGCTGGCGGAGATGTTCACCGACTTCCGGACCTGGGCTTCCCCGACGTCGGTGCTGACGCCGTCGAAGTGCGCCGCCGTAGGCAGGTCCCAGGGGATGGGCGGGGCGAAGACGTTCGATCGCCACTGGTCCAGGGCAATGGCGACGGCGTCCTCCTCGCGGGGAGCCCAGGACAGGTGGATCTGCAGCACGGCTTTTCCCCTGCCGCCCTCCGCCCGGTAGGCCGCCAGCATTTCCGTGAGCTTCTCGGCCGGCTGGTTCACCGTCACCAGGCCGTCAGCCCAGCCGGCAGCCCTGCGTGCTGTTTCCACGCTAATGGCCGGCGCAATCAGCGGGGGCGGGGGCGAGGGCACATCCCAGATCCGCGCCTGTTCCACGGTGACCAGGCCGTGGTGGGTGACCTCCTCACCAGCGTGCAGCCGGCGAATGACGTCCACGCACTCCTCCAGCCGCTGCTGCCGGGTTTCCTTCAGCGGCCACGGATCGCCGGTGACGTGCTCATTCATGTTCTCGCCGCTGCCCGGAGCCATCCAGAACCGGCCGGGAAACATGGACGCCAGCGTGGCCGACGCGTGGGCGATGATGGCGGGGTGGTACCGCTGGCCCGGCGCGGTGACCACGCCGAAGCCCAGGCTGGTGGTGGCCAGGGCGGCCCCGAGCCAGGACCACGCGAAGCCCGAATGTCCCTGCCGCGCGGACCACGGTTCGATGTGGTCCGAGCACATGGCGGCGCCGAAGCCCGCCTCCTCGGCGAGCCGGACGTCCTTCAGGAGCTGGCCGGGGCTGATCTGTTCATGCGATGCGTGGAAACCGATAGCTGCCATCGTTAATGTCTACCGGCGGGCGGGGGCCGTGTCGAGGGCGGAGGCCATGGCGGAGACGCCGGGGCGTAGGGGTGGCGTCCGGCAAGGTCCCGGGCAAGAATGGGGCCTATGCAGCTGCCGGTCATGCCCCCCGTCGCCCCCATGCTGGCCAAATCGGTCGGCGCCATCCCCGAAGGACGCCTGAGCTACGAGCCGAAGTGGGACGGATTCCGTTCCATCATCTTCCGGGACGGCGACGACGTGGAGATCGGCAGCCGCAACGAGAAACCGATGACGCGCTACTTCCCCGAGCTCGTGGAGGCACTGAAGGCCAACCTGCCGCCCAAGTGCGTGATCGACGGCGAGATCGTCCTGGTGGGCGCGTCGGGGGACCGGCTGGACTTCGACGCCCTGCAGCAGCGGATCCACCCCGCGGCCAGCAGGGTCAAGATGCTCTCCGAACAGACGCCGGCCAAATTCGTGGCCTTCGACCTGCTGGCCCTCGGCGACGAGGACTTCAGCGGCCGTCCCTTCGCGGAGCGGCGGGCAGCCCTGGAGCAGGCCTTCACCTCCTCCAGATCCCCGGTCCACCTGACCGCCGCCACGCAGGATCCGGAGCTGGCCGCAAAGTGGTTCCACCAGTTCGAGGGCGCCGGCCTGGACGGGATCATTGCCAAACCGCTGGACGGGTCCTACCAGCCGGACAAGCGCGTGATGTTCAAGATCAAGCACGAACGGACCGCCGACTGCGTCCTGGCCGGCTACCGCGTGCACAAAAGCGGCCCGGACGCGATCGGCTCGCTGCTGCTGGGCCTGTACAAACCCGACGGCGAGCTCGCCAGCGTGGGGGTCGTCGGGGCGTTCCCGATGAAGCGGCGCAAGGAGCTTTTCGAGGAACTCCAGCCCCTGGTCACCAGCTTCGACGAGCACCCGTGGGCCTGGGCCAAGCAGGAGGACGGCACCCGGACGCCCCGCAACGCGGAGGGCAGCCGGTGGAGTGCGGGCAAGGACCTGTCCTTTACCCCGTTGCGGCCGGAACGGGTGCTGGAAGTGAAGTACGACCACATGGAAGGCGAGCGGTTCCGCCACACCGCCCAGTTCGTGCGCTGGCGGCAGGACCGGGATCCGGAGTCCTGCACCTACGAACAGCTCGACGAGCCGGTGAAGTTCGACCTCGCCGAAGTCCTCGCCACCTGAGCGCCTTCTATTAACGCCCGACGGCGGTCCGCCCCTTCGAAAAGGGTCGGACCGCCGTCGTGCTTTAGCTTTTCAAGAGCTGGAGGCTACTTGAGGCCGAGCTCCTTGGTGGGGACCCTGAAGGTCTCCTTGGCCGTGAGGGCGGAGACGGCGGCGATGACGCAGATGACAGCGGTGAAGATGCTGATCTGCACCCAGCCGCCGGGCTTGATGCCGCCCATGGCCGCGACGATGGCCGGGGCGAAGCCGGCCATCAGGAAGCCGAGCTGGGTGCCGATGGCCAAACCGGAGAACCGGACCTTGGTGCTGAACATCTCTGCGTAGAAGGAAGGCCAGACGGCGTTCGCGGCGGCGTAGCCGCAGGAGAAGAAGGCGATGGCGGCCAGGAACATCAGCGGCACGTTGCCGGACTCGAGGCTCAGCAGGAACACCGGGGCCAAGGCCGCGCTGGAGAGGGCGCCGTAGATGTAGACCGGCTTGCGGCCGATCCGGTCGGCCAGCTTGCCGAAGAGCGGCTGGGTGCCCAGGGCCACAAGGTTGGCGCCCACTACGAGCCAGAGGGTGATGGTGCCGTCCACGCCGGCGACGGTCTTGGCGTAGCTGATGGCGAGGGTGCCGAACACGGTGGAGACGGCGGCGATGAAGGCGCAGCAGATGACGCGCAGGACGTCCCGCCAGTGGGCCTTGAGGAGGTCCGCCACGGGCAGCTTGGCGATCTGCGCCGACTTCTGGGCGGCTTCGAAGGCCGGCGGCTCGTGCAGGGAGCGGCGGATGAAGAACGCGATCAGCACAACCACGGCGCTGAGCCAGAACGGGATCCGCCAGCCGATGCCGTACTTGATCTCGTCCGGCAGGGCGAGGACCGGAATGAAGACGAGCGCCGCCAGGATCTGGCCGCCCTGCGTACCGGTCAGGGTCCACGAGGTGAAGAAGGAGCGCTGGTTGTCCGGAGCGTGCTCCAGGGTCATGGAGGAGGCGCCGGCCTGTTCGCCGGCGGCGGAGAGGCCCTGGCAGAGGCGGGCCAGCACCAGCAGCGCCGGAGCCCACCAGCCAACAGTGTTGAAGTCCGGCAGGCAGCCGATCAGGAAGGTGGAGGCACCCATGAGGACCAGGGTGAACATCAGGACCTTGCGCCGGCCCGCCCGGTCACCGAAGTGGCCCAGGATAACGGCGCCGACGGGCCGGGCGACGTAGGCGAAACCAAACGTCGCGAAGGACATGATGGCGGCGTTGGCGTCCGCGTCCGGGAAAAACACGTGCGGGAAGATCAGGGCGGCTGCCGAGCCGAAGATAAAGAAGTCGTAGTACTCGACGGCGCTGCCGAGGAAGCTGGCAAGGGCTGCCTTCTTCGGTGTCCCGGCCGGGGCAACAGTGCCCGGCGCGGCGGACGGGATGGTCTGGCTCATGGTGTTCCTTCAGGGGGACGACGTTGTCGCGGGATGTATCAGTGATCGCGGCCGCCGTCCTGGTTGGGGAACGGGCGGGTGGAGGTCCTCGGGAAGACCCGGACTCTGTAGCCACATGGTGAGAGCTACTTGTGCGATACAGCAATGATGGCTGTGAGAACGGTCACCTGTCAAGAAACCTACCCACCATCTAGAAATAGCTCTCACATTGTGGCAACATCGAGTTATGAGTGTGAAGGAAGCCACAGGCGAAGGCGCCTCCCCAGGGACCCCCGCTGAAGCCGGCGCCCAGGTCGAAACCGCAAAATCATCTGTAGAAACAAGGTCCGCCAAGGGGGAATCCCGCACCGACATGGTGGGCAAGGCCTTGGGCCTGCTGGTCCTGTTGGGGGACGAGCCGCGCGGAGCCAGTGCCGCGGAGATCTCGCGCCGCGCGGACCTTCCCTTCAGCACCACCTACCGGCTCCTCGGATCACTCACGCGCGACGGGTTCGTGGACTACGAGCCGGACGGCCGGCGCTACCACCTCGGCCTGCGCATCTTCCAGCTGGGCCAGGCGGTCTCCAACCACCACGGCTTCGCCGGTACCGCGCTGCCCATCCTGCGCCGGGTTACCGAGCAGACGGGCGAGGCCACCATCCTCTCGGTCCGCGACGGCATCCACCACCTCACCGTGAACAAGGTGGACGGCCCGCAGACCTTCCGCGTGACCAGTGACCCCGGCTTTCTCGGTGCGCTCCACACCACCTCCGTCGGCAAGGCACTCGTGGCTTTCGCCGAGGATGAGGACCGGGAAAAGCTGCTTGAAGAGCTTCCGCTGGAGCCACTGACTACCCTGTCCATCACCGACCGGGACCTCTTCCGTGCTGAGATCGAGAAGGTCCGGCGGCAGGGGTACGCGGTCATGGATGAGGAAAACGAGCTGGGCATGCGGGCCATCGCCGTGCCGGTCTTCAACTCCCAGGGCGTCGCCTTTGCCTCCCTGGCCACGGCCGCTCCGGTGTTCCGGCTCAGCCTGGAGGCGATGGAGGCGCTGGTTCCGCTCTTGCAGGCGGCCGCCGTCGAGCTTTCCGCCCGGCTCCCCCAGCGCTGAACCGCGCGGAAAACAAGCCGTTCCAAGAATGTTGTTCGTATGTAGAACAATAGTGCATCATATGAACTTTTCCTGTACCATTATCCGTATCACCCGGCCAGCACGGGGCGCAGCAGGCGCCCGAACCGGCCGAGTGCCGTTGTCAAAGGAGCCGCACGCATGAGCAATCGAACCGAGTCCTACCTGATAGGACTTGTCGGGGATGGCGTGATGCCGTCGCTCTCGCCCTACATGCATGAACGCGAAGGCGACGTCCAGGGCGTCCGCTACCTGTACCGGCCCATCGACCTGCACGACCTGGACCTTCCGGCCACCTCCGTTGGCGACCTGCTGCAAAGCGCCTACCGGATGGGCTTCAACGGGCTGAACATCACGCACCCGTGCAAGCAGCTGGTCCTCGGGCACCTCGACGAGATTGCCCCCGACGCCCAACGCCTCGGTGCCGTCAACACCGTGGTCATCCAGGACGGCCGGTTCATCGGCCACAACACAGACTTCTCCGGCTTTGCCGCTGCTCTCGCCTCCGGCCTCCCCGACGCCAAGCTGGACCGCGTGGTGCAGCTGGGAGCGGGCGGTGCCGGATCCGCCGTCGCCTACGCCCTGCTCACCGCCGGCGTGCAGACGCTGGAGCTCGTGGACATGGATCCGGTGCGCTGCGCCGAACGCGCCGCCGAACTGGCCGGCTTTTTCCCGGACCGCACCGTCACCGCGCGCACGACGGCGGAGCTGCCGCAGCTGATGCCTGCGGCCGACGGTCTGGTGCACTGCACCCCCGTGGGCATGGCCGCCCACCCCGGCACCCCGCTGGACATGGCCCTCGTCGAGCCACGGCACTGGGTGGCGGACATCGTCTACCGCCCCATCGAAACTGAGCTGGTCCGCGAATCGCGGGCCAAGGGCTGCCAGGTGCTCGACGGCGGTCGCATGGCCGTGGGCCAGGCCGCCGACGCCTTCCGGATCTTCACCGGACTCGAGCCCGACGCCGAACGGATGCGCGCCCACTTCCTGGAGCTCATCGCGGCGGAAGAGGTGGCCGTCTGATGCGCACCGGAATCGCCACCGTCTGCCTCTCCGGCACGCTGAAGGAAAAGATGCAGGCCTGCGCCATCGCGGGCTTCGACGGCATCGAAATTTTCGAACAGGACCTGGTCACCTCGTCGCTCAGCCCCGAGGACGTCCGCAAGATGGCCGCCGACCTGGGCCTCACGCTGGACCTCTACCAGCCGTTCCGCGACTTCGACAGCGTGACCGAGGACCTGCTCGCGGCCAACCTCCGACGGGCCGGGGCCAAGTTCAAGCTCATGTCCCGGCTGGGCATGGACACCATCCTGGTCTGCACCAACGTTGCCACCGCCACGATTGACGACGACGACCTCCGGGCCGCGCAGCTCGCCGCCCTGGCGGACCTCGCCGGCGAGCACGGAGTCAAGGTCGCCTACGAGGCCCTCGCCTGGGGCAAGTACGTCAACGACTACGAGCACGCCCACCGCCTCGTGGAGACGGTAGACCATCCCCACCTCGGCACCTGCCTGGACTCCTTCCACATCCTGTCCCGGGACTGGGACACCGCGCCCATCGAGGGCATCAACGCTGACAAGATCTTCTTCGTGCAGGTGGCCGACGCCCCCAAGCTCTCCATGGACGTGCTCTCCTGGAGCCGGCACTACCGCGTCTTTCCGGGCGAGGGCCAGTTCGAGCTCGCCAAGTTCATGGGCCACGTGGTCCGCGCCGGCTACACCGGCCCGGTATCGCTGGAGGTCTTCAACGACGTCTTCCGCCAGTCCGACGTCGAACGCACCGCCGTGGACGCGATGCGCTCGCTGATCTGGCTGGAGGAGCAGAGCGCCAAGTGGCTGGACGCAAACGCGCCGGCCGCCACCGGAGGCGCTGTTGCCGGTGGTCCTCCGGCCCCTGCCCGCCGTCGTTATCCCATGGAACTGGCCACCCTTCCCCAGGTGGCGGAACCCGCCGGCTTCAACTTCGCCGAGGTCAAGGCCGCGGACACCGGAGTGCTGGAAAAGGTGCTCGGCCAGCTCGGCTTCGAGTTCAACGGCCGCCACCGCACCAAGGACGTCCAGCTCTGGACCATGGGCCACGCCCGGGTGATCATCAACGAGCAGGCCCCCGAAGCCGCCGAGCCGGCCATCGCTGCGCTCGGCTTTGACGTCGACTCCCCGGTCATTGCCTCCGCCCGCGCCCAGCAGCTCAAGGCCCCCGTGGTTCCCCGCAAGAGCCAGGCCAACGAGGAGGTGTTCCAGGGCTTCGCGGCCCCCGACTCCACCGAGATCTTCCTCTGCCAGGGCAACCCCGACGGGACAGCCGCCTGGACGCGCGAATTCGGTGAGGGGCTCGAGGTGCCCACCGGCGACCGGACCGCGGTGATCGACCACGTGAACCTGGCCCAGCCGTGGCAGCACTTCGACGAGGCTGTCCTCTTCTACACGAGCGCCCTGGCGCTGGAGCCGCAGCCGTACGCCGAGGTGGCCAGCCCCAGCGGACTGGTCCGGTCGCAGGTCATGCAGACCTCGGACCGGGACGTGCGCCTGGTCCTGAACCTGGCCCCGGTCATCCAGCAGGACGGCGCGGACTCCGGGACGGCCCCGCGGAAGGCCTACCAGGAGCACATCGCCTTCGCCGTGGATGACCTGGTGGCCACCGCCCGCGCGGCCCGCGACCGGGGACTGGCCTTCCTGCAGATCCCGGAGAACTACTACGAGGACCTGGACGCCCGCTTCGACCTCGACCCCGGCTT
This sequence comes from Arthrobacter sp. NPDC057013, assembly GCF_042674585.1. Taxonomy (NCBI): domain Bacteria; kingdom Bacillati; phylum Actinomycetota; class Actinomycetes; order Micrococcales; family Micrococcaceae; genus Arthrobacter; species Arthrobacter sp. NPDC057013. The sequence goes on along the minus strand of NZ_JBHUSE010000016.1, from coordinate 9,939 downwards.
CCTGGCCACGCTCCGGGACCTCAACCTGCTTTACGACCGCGACGCCGACGGCGAGTTCCTGCACTTCTACACCGCCACGGTGGGCAGCGTGTTCTTCGAAATGGTGGAACGCCGCGGCAACTACGACGGCTACGGGGCGCCCAACGCGCCGGTGCGCCACGCCGTCCAGTACGACCATCTGCACCGCCTGACCCAAACCAACCACTGATTCCAACCACAGATTGAAAGGAGGCTGCTGTGCCTGAAGACGTGAATCTCGCAACGTACAACGCCGACGCGCTGACCGAGGACCTGTCGGACGCGGTACCCGCAACCCCGGCCCCGGCAGCGAAGCCGCGCGTGGAAACCCAGCAGGATCTCACCGCGGAGATCAAGGCCCTCGGAGACGCCTACGCCCGGGCCCTGAAGGACGGTGCGGCGCCGGAAACCCAGCCGCGCCTGGACTTCCCGCCCTACCGCAGCAGCCTCCTGCGCCACCCCACCAAGAGCCTGCACCACGCGGACCCCGAAAGCATCGAGCTGTACTCGCCGGCGTTCGGCCACCAGGACGTCCACGAGCTGGAATCAGACCTGACCATCCAGCACAACGGCGAACCGCTGGGTGAGCGGATCATCGTCCAGGGCAAGGTGCTCGACGGCGACGGCCGCCCGGTTGCCGGCCAGCTGGTGGAGATCTGGCAGGCCAACTCCTCGGGCCGCTACATCCACAAGCGCGACCAGCACCCTGCGCCGCTGGACCCCAACTTCACCGGCGTGGGCCGCTGCATCACCGGCCCGGACGGCTCCTACCGCTTCGTCACCATCAAGCCCGGGGCCTACCCATGGAAGAACCACCTCAACGCCTGGCGTCCCGCGCATATCCACTTCTCGCTGTTCGGCAGCGAGTTCACGCAGCGCATCGTCACCCAGATGTACTTCCCGGGCGACCAGCTCTTCCCGCTGGACCCGATCTATCAGTCGATCGTGGACCAGGATGCCCGCGACCGCCTCGTGGCCACCTACGACCACAACCTGACCCAGCCGGAATGGGCGCTGGGTTACAACTGGGACATCGTCCTGACGGGTTCCAAGCGGACCTGGACTGAGAACGAGGCGCTGGGCGCGGAAGGCGACGACCATGAGTAACTCCACCAAGCTTGTTCCCACCCCGGGCCAGACAGTGGGCCCGTTCTACGGCTACGCCCTGCCCTACAACAAGGACCGCGAACTGCTGGCCCCCGGATCCCCGGGCTCCATCCGCCTCCAGGGCACCGTCTATGACGGAGCCGGGCACCCGATTCCGGACGCCATCCTCGAAATCTGGCAGCCGGACGCCGAGGGCAACATCGTGCACCGGACCGGTTCGCTGGTCCGCGACGGCTACACGTTCACCGGCTTTGGCCGCAGTGCCGTCGGCAATACCGGCGTCTACACCTTCACCACGGTGAACCCGGGCCCGACCGAACCCGGCGCCGCTGCCTTCATCTCCGTCGCGGTCTTTGCCCGCGGGCTGATGAACCGCCTCTTTACCCGCGTCTACCTCCCGGAGAACGAGGAAGCACTGGCGAAGGACCGGCTGCTGTCCTCACTGGATCCCGAGCGCCGCAAGACGCTGATCGCGCGCCGCGACGCCGACGGCGGACTCACCTGGGACATCCGCCTCCAGGGCGAGGGTGAAACCGTCTTCCTCGACTTCGAGGGAACCGGAACAGGGGGCGCCGCAAAGTGACCGGCTTCCAGGCAGCGGGCGACGTCGGCCTGCTGAGTCCCGTGTCGGCGTCGCCCCTGGTGGCGGCCCTGACCGGTGACCGGGCCGTCCTCGCAGCGATTCTCGCCGTCGAGGCCGGCTGGGCCGCGGTGCTGGAGCAGCATGACCTCGCTCCCGCCGGTTCCGCTGCCGTGGTGGCCCACGCCGCCGACGCGTCCCGGTACGATCTTGCCGATATCTCCCGCCGCGCCCAGGGCGGCGGGAATCCGGTGATCCCGCTGCTGGCCGACCTCCGGACCCAGGTCAAGGCGCTGGATACTGCCGGCGCGGGAGCTGGGAAAGCCGTGCACACCTCGCTGACCAGCCAGGACGTGCTGGACACGGCCCTCATGCTGGTGGCCCGCAACACCGTTGAGGCGCTGCTCGCCGACGTGAAAGGCACGACGGCGGCGCTCGCCCGGCTGGCGGAACAGCATGCGGACACGCTGTGCGCCGGCAGGAGCCTGACCCAGCATTCGCTGCCGTTCACGTTCGGGCTTCGGGCCGCGCAGTGGTTCCAAGGTTTGGCGGCCGCGGCACGCCGGCTCGAGGCGCTGGAGCTGCCGGTGCAGTTCGGCGGCGCGGCGGGCACGCTCGCCGCCGGGACCGTGCTTACTTCAAAGGCCGGGCTGACCTCCGGTCCGGCCACGGACCCCTTCGCGCTGTCTGACGCCCTGGCCACGCAGCTTGGACTCGCGGCCGCACCCGCGCCGTGGCACACGAACCGGCTGGCCGTGACGTCGCTGGGCGACGGCGTCGCCTCCGTGGTGGACGCACTCGGCAAGATCGCCGCGGACGTCCTGTTCCTGAGCCGTCCAGAGGTGGCCGAAGTGGCCGAACCCCGCGCCCCCGGCCGCGGAGTCTCCTCCGCGATGCCGCAGAAACAGAACCCCGTGCTGTCCGTGCTGGTCCGCAGCGCCGCCCTGCAGGCCCCCGGTCTGGCGGCACAGCTGCACCTTGCGGCCGCCACCTTCAATGACGAACGCCCCGACGGTGCGTGGCACGCCGAATGGCCGGCCCTGCGCCAGCTGCTCGCCCTGGCCCTCGGCGCCGCCGGCCACGTGCGGGAACTCGCGGAGGGTCTGCAGGTCTTCCCCGACGGCATGCGGCGGAACCTGGACCTGTCCGGGCCTCTTCTGCTCAGCGAAGGGGTCACCGCCGCGGTGGCACCGCTTCTTCCCGCCGGGGACGCCGGCGCTGCCGGATCTAACGGCGACGGGAAGCAGCAGCTGCAGGCCGTCGTCAACAAGGCGCTGCAGGCGCCGCCGGCCGAACAGGCCGCAACGTACCGCCGGCTGCTGCGCGACGCCGTCCCCGCGGACAGGCTCTCCGACGCCCGGCTGGAGGAACTGCTCGACCCCGCCAGCTACCTTGGCCAGGCCGCCGAAATCTCGCGGCGTATCCTGGCAGCTTTCCCTGATTTTGCGCTCACTTCAACCGAAACCGACCGAAACGGAGACTCCCGTGGCTAAACCAGCAGTGAAGGCAGTGCTGCTTTCCCCCCAGCGCGCGCTGGGGGACAAACCGCTCCTGGTCGTCGGGCCGTCGCTCGGCACCTCCTCGGTGCTGTGGACTCAGGCCGGCTCGCTCCTGGGCAACGATTACGACGTCGTCGCCTGGGACCTGCCCGGTCACGGCGTCTCTGCCCCGGCCGCCGAAACGTTCAGTGTCGCCGACCTGGCGGACGCCGTCGTCGAGCTTGTCGACTCGATCGCCCCCGGCGAGAAGTTCCACTACGCGGGCGTGTCCCTGGGCGGGGCCACCGGACTGCAGCTGGGCATTAAGCACGGCGACCGGCTTAAGAGCCTCTCCGTGCAGTGCTCCGGCGCCAAGATCGGCACCCCCGAGGGCTGGCTGGAACGGGCCGAGACCGTGCGCACCCAGGGCACCCCGGTGATGATCCAGGGATCGGCCGAACGCTGGTTTGCACCCGGGTTCATGGACCGCGAACCCGAAGTCAGCAGCCGGCTCCTGCACTCCCTGCGCGACGCTGACCGCTTCAGCTACGCCTTCTGCTGCGAGGCCCTGGCCGGCTTCGACGTGCGCGAGCAACTCGGCAGCATCAGCGTCCCCACGCAGGCCGTTGCCGGCGCCCACGATGCTGTTGTGCCGCCGTCGTTCGCCGAAGAAGTGGCCGCCGGCATCACCGCAGGCGGCGGCACCGCGTCGGCAGTCACGCTCGAGGGCGTGGCGCACCTGGCGCCCGCTGAGGCACCGGCCCACGTGGCCGAGCTGATGCGGAGCCTCATTTCCTGGGCCGAAACCCGCGGAGCAGCGAAATGAGCACATTTGAAGGGACCAGCGCCGAAGCCACCGAAACGGCCGGCGCCCGGCGCAACGGTGTGGTCCAGCCGGATGCCACCAGCCAGGAGATTTACGACGGCGGCATGGTGGTGCGGCGCGAAGTGCTCGGGGACGCACACGTGGACCAGGCCAACGCCAAGAAGGACGCCTTCACCGAGGACTTCCAGGACATGATCACGCGCATCGCGTGGGGCGGGATCTGGACCCGTCCGGGCCTGCCGCGCCAGATGCGCTCCGCTGTCACCATCACCGCCATGGTGGCGCACGGGCACTGGGAAGAACTGGCCATGCACATCCGCGCGGCCATCACCAACGGACTGAGCAGGGACGAGATCAAGGAGATCCTGCTGCAGACCGCCATCTACTGCGGAGTCCCCTCCGCCAACACCGCCTTCAAGACTGCCCAGCAGGTATTCCATGCAATGGACAACGCAGACATGGACAATGCAGCAGCGGACAGCGCCGGGCCCGACAACACCACCACCCCACCCAACTAGCTCGCAGTTGTTGCCGTTTTGAACCCTCAAAACGACATTAACTGCCTGCCAATTGGGACCCAGACAATTCGAGGAATTCATGAACCAGGCTTTTGTTTACGACGCCGTACGCACGCCGTTCGGTAAGTTCGGCTCCGGCCTCGCCGGGGTCCGGCCCGATGACCTTGCCGCGCATGTGATCAGCGAGTCCGTCCGCCGGGCTCCCGGCCTTGATGTGGAGCGGATCGACGAGGTGGTGTTCGGCAACGCCAACGGCGCCGGCGAGGAGAACCGCAACATCGCCCGGATGGGTACGCTGCTGGCCGGGCTTCCGGTCTCGATCCCGGGTACCACGGTGAACCGGCTCTGTGGTTCGTCGCTGGACGCGGCGATTATCGCGTCGCGGCAGATCAACGCCGGCGACGCCGACCTGGTCCTGGTGGGCGGCGCCGAGTCAATGTCGCGGGCGCCGTGGGTGCTGCCCAAGACGGAGAAGCCCTACCCGGCAGGCGACATGACTTTGGCGTCCACCACGCTGGGCTGGCGCCTGGTGAACAAGGCCATGCCGAAGGAGTGGACCATTTCCCTGGGTGAGGCCACCGAGCGTTTGCGTGAGAAGTACGGCGTGACCCGGGCCCAGCAGGACGAGTTCGCCGCGAACTCCCACAACCTGTCCGCCGCGGCGTGGGACGAGGGGTTCTACGACAACCTGGTCGCCCCGGTCCCGGGCACTGACCTGGTCCGTGATGAGGGCATCCGCCCGGGCTCGTCGGCGGAGAAGCTCGCCGGGCTGAAGACGGTGTTCCGGACCGAGGCCGACGACGCTGCATCGGGTGCCACCAAGGGTGGCACGGTCACGGCCGGGAATGCCTCGCCGCTTTCCGACGGCGCGTCGGCCGCGTGGATCGGGTCCGAGAACGCCGCCTCGATCCTGGGCCTGGAACCTCTGGCCCGCATCGCCGGGCGGGGTGCGCACGGCAACGACCCCCAGTTCTTCGGTTTCGCACCGGTGGAGGCCGCGAACAAGGCCCTCGCGAAGGCGGGAATCGGCTGGGGCCAGGTGGGCGCCGTCGAACTTAACGAAGCGTTCGCCGCGCAGTCCCTGGCTTGCATCAAGGCCTGGGGCATCGACCCGGCAATCGTGAACCGCCACGGCGGCGCGATCGCGATGGGCCACCCGCTCGGCGCCTCCGGCACCCGCATCCTGGGCACCCTCGCCCGGTCCCTGCAGGCCTCCGGCCAGCGGTGGGGTGTCGCGGCGATCTGCATCGGCGTCGGCCAGGGCCTCGCCGTCGTCCTCGAAAACGTGACTGCCGGAAAGGATCAGTAATGCTGAACTTCGTAGATTCCCCCCAGGAGGCCGTCGCGGCCGTCAAGGACGGCTCCACCGTGATGATCGGCGGCTTCGGCAACGCCGGCCAGCCGTTCGAACTGATCGACGCGCTGCTTGACAGTGGTGCGACCGACCTGACCGTGGTGAACAACAACGCCGGCCAGGGCGACCAGGGCCTCGCTTTGCTGATCAAGGAGGGCCGGGTGAGGAAGATGATCTGTTCCTTCCCGCGGCAGTCCGACTCGTGGCACTTCGACGCCAAATACAAGGCCGGACAGATCGAACTCGAACTCGTCCCGCAGGGCAACCTGGCCGAACGCATCCGCGCCGCCGGCGCCGGGATCGGCGGGTTCTTCACCCCCACCGGGTACGGCACCATGCTGGCCGAGGGCAAGGAAACCCGCATCATCGACGGCCGCGGCCAGGTCTTCGAGACGCCCATCCACGCCGACGTCGCGCTGATCAAGGCTTTGAAGGCCGACGCCGTGGGGAACCTGGTCTACCGCAAGACGGCCCGGAACTTCGGCCCGATCATGGCCGCCGCCGCGAAACACACCATCGTGCAGGTCTCCGAGATCGTGCCCACCGGTGCGCTGGACCCGGAGAACATCGTGACCCCCGGCATTTACGTCAACAGCATCGTCCGTATCGATTCCAGCGGTACTGCCGCCGCCGGCAGCACAGAACAGGTGGCCTGAGATGAGCCTTGTAGAAACGTCCATCCAGACGTCCGAAACCCCGCTGGGCCGCGACGACTTGGCCCGGCTCGTGGCCCGGGACATCGCACCGGGATCGTTCGTGAACCTGGGCATCGGCCAGCCCACCCTGGTCTCGAACTACCTCAAGCCGGAGCAGAACATCACGCTCCACACCGAGAACGGCATGCTCGGCATGGGCCCGGTGGCCACCGGCGACCAGATCGATGAGGACCTCATCAACGCCGGCAAGATCCCCGTCACCGAACTCCCCGGCGCGTCCTACTTCCACCACGCCGACTCCTTCGCGATCATGCGCGGCGGGCACCTGGACATCTGCGTCCTCGGCGCGTTCCAAGTCTCCGCGACCGGCGACCTCGCCAACTGGCACACCGGAGCACCCGACGCCATCCCCGCCGTCGGCGGCGCGATGGATCTCGCCACGGGGGCCAAGGACGTCTTCGTCATGATGACCCTCCTGACCCGCGAAGGCGCCTCCAAGATCGTGGAAGCCTGCACCTACCCCCTCACCGGCGTGGGCTGCGTGACCCGCGTCTACACCGACAAGGCCGTGTTCCTCACCGGCCCCGACGGCGTCCGCGTCCGCGAAACCTTCGGCTGCACCCTCGAGGAACTCCAGGCCCTGGTCCCCGTCCCCCTCACCGCAGCCCCCGCCGTCGAGCAGTAGCGCTTTCCCTCCCGCCTCCCCGGTGTGGGGCGGGGCCGGAAGCGTCCGTTCGCGCCGATTAGGATTGGTAACCATGACCGACGCAGCAGCAGGGACCACGCCCCGGGCGGGCCGCCCGCCGAAGGAAGGGACGCCGGCGGCGAGCGACCAGTACGTGCAGTCGCTGGCACGCGGCCTCGCGGTCATCCGCGCATTCGACACCGAGCATGCCGACATGACGCTCACCGAGGTCGCCGCCCGCACGGACCTGACGCGCGCCACGGCACGCCGGTTCCTGCACACCCTGGTGGAGCTGGGCTACGTCAGGACCGACGGCAAGACCTTCGCGCTGACGGCCCAGGTACTGCAGCTCGGTTACGCCTACCTATCCGGGCTCTCCCTGCCGCAGCTGGCCCAGCCGCACCTTGAAGAGCTGTCGCTGAAACTGGGGGAGTCGACGTCGGCAGCGGTGCTGGACGGGACCGACATCGCCTACATCGCCAGGGTAACCACCCGCCGGATCATGACGATCGGCATCACCGTGGGCACCAGGTTCCCCGCCTATGCGACGTCGATGGGCAGGGTGCTGCTCGCCGGGCTCCCGCCGGAGCAGCTGAAGGAATACCTGGCCGCGGCGGAGATCAAGCCGCTCACCCCGCGCGCGGTCGGCACGGTGAAAGAGTTGTTGGCCGTCCTCGATAAGGTCCGCGCCCAAGGCTGGTGCGTGCTGGACCAGGAGCTCGAACTGGGGCTGATGTCCGTGGCCGCGCCTGTTTACCACGGCAGCAAAGTCGTGGCAGCCGTCAACGTATCTCTGCAGGCACAGTCCGTCGCCGCCAAGCCGGACCGCGAGGCTTACCTTGAGTCGGTGCGGAAAGAAATCGTGGCCACGGCGGAGCGCATTTCGTCGGACTTCTCCAGCGGACGGTAGCTGAAGTCAGGCGCCACCCGCGACCGCCTATTCCCGCCATTCCCGTCGCGGTCGTGATCTGAAGTATTGGTTGCGGCGGGGTTTTCTTTGCGGGTCGAGTTCTGGCGGAGGTTTGAACCAGGGCACTTCGTTGGTGACTTCGATGGTCCAGTTTTCTTTGTGGATGAGGTGGTGGTGATGGCCGCAGAGGAGGACGCCGTTGGCGGTGCTGGTGGGTCCGCCTTGTGACCAGTAGGTGATGTGGTGGGCTTCGCACCAGGGTGCGGGCATGGTGCATTGGGGGAACGCGCAGCCCTGGTCGCGGGCCATAATGCCTTTGCGGATGTGGGGCGGGAAGATCCGTGAGGCGCGGCCGACGTCGAGGATTCTGCCGTCGGTGCCTAGGAGGACGGGGATGATGTCGGCATCGCAGGCGATTTTGCGGATCGTGGCCGGGTTCACCGGCCCGCTGAACGCGAACAATGCCGTGCCGTCACCGCCGTGGCCGGTGTAGGCAGGCTCCCGTCCTGGTACGTCCTGGGTTCCCAGGAGGTTTTGGTTCTGCCATTGCTCGACTGTGGCGTAGAGGTCGCGGTAGTCGATGGTGGCAAGGATTTGGGGCCGGTGCCCGCCGTTGGCGGGCAGCGCGTCGGTGGTGAGGGCAGCCTTCAGCGCGCCGACGAGACCGTCGAGGCGTTTCTGCCCCTGGGAGCGGTGGTCCAGATCGATCTCCGGGACGCCCGGGGTGTCCCAGCGGGCAAGGACCCCCTCACCGTTCCCCGCACTGTTATTGCCGTTCCCGTTTCCGTCGGCCGTGTTCTCGTGTCCTGGTGGTGGGGTGCGGGGGTTGGTGGCGGTGTTCATGGCGGTGGTGATGGTTTCGAACTGTTCGGGGGTGGCGAAGATTTCCAGGTGGTGCAGGCCGTGTTTGGGCCGGCGGACGAAGGCACCCTGGATCTGGCGGAGGGCCGCTTCGGAGGGTTCGGTGCCGTCCTGGTCGATCGCTTCGGCCCAGTGCCGGGCGACCTGGGTGACGAAGTCGGCGTCGTTGTCCACGGCGGTGACGGTGAGTTCGTGTTCCATCTCGGCGGTGCGGGCGGGGGTGGTGAAGTGCCGGGCCTTGTCCAGGGCGAGGGTGATGGTAGTCGCGGCCCGGGAACAGACCTGTCCGGTGCTGACCGCGGCGGCGAGCTCTTCGTAGCGGGGCGGGAGCTGCTGGCCGCCGAACCCGGGCCGGGGCAGGATGGACTCGGCCAGGGTGAGGCGGCGGCGGGCCTCGCAGGCGCTGATGCCCAGCCTTATCCGGAGGAACTCGACGGTGTTCCGGGCAGCGCCGGCGGTCGGGTCCGCGTCCGCATCCTGACCCGAAGCAGCGGTTGGGACGAGGGGTGAGGCGGCGACGGTGACGGCGGCTGTGCGGGACCTGTCCACGGCGCCGGCGGCGATCACCTGCAGATGCTCCACTCTTCTTGAGAGCTGCTCGACCCGGGCTGCGAAGTCAGCGGACTGGCGGAAACCCCACAGCGCGGTGTCCTCGGCGGTGATCGGGTTCGACTCCAGCCAAGCAATGGCGTGATCAACCGCGTCCAATTCGGCAGGGACGCTCTGAAGCGCGGTGGCGCCGATGGAAACAAACCCACCGGCTTGGGCGGACGCTAACCCACCGGCACCGGGCCCTACGGCCCGGTCATCGCTGAATCCCCCAACGGCTTCCATAGAAACAGTCTGATCGGGGGGTCTGACAGTAATGATGAAATTGGCTTGTGCCGCCGGTGTGGCTCTGGTTCTGACTGACGCCCCCGCGAAGGGTTTGTCTTGAAAATGATCT